>JBKPCW010000145.1:0-13034 GCA_046727555.1 Candidatus Dormiibacterota bacterium
GTCATCATCGAGGTCCAGCAGGCCGTGCGGAAGATCCCCATCCAGTCGGCGCAGCGCGTCGCGGGCGGCCGCGAGGTGGGGCGGAGGGCGAGCTTCCTGCCCCTGAAGGTGAACCACGCCGGTGTCATCCCGATCATCTTCGCGATCTCGGTCATGTTCCTCCCGACGATCGTCGCCAACTACTTCACGGGCGCGCCGCCCGACACCTGGTACTACAAGGGGGCGGCGTGGATCCGGGGCAACTTCTCGCCCAGCACGGCCAACGTGCCGATGGCGGTCACCTACAACGCCCTCTACTTCCTGTTCACGTTCGGCTTCACGTACTTCTACACAGCGATCACATTCGACGTGCAGGAGGTTTCGGAAAACCTTAAACGCGCGTCTACCTTCATCCCGGGCATACGCCCGGGACGTCCGACCGCGGAATATCTGCAGTCGGTGATGAACCGGATCACATTCGTCGGCGCCATCTTCCTGGGGTTCATCACCGTCATCTTGCCCATCGCCACTTCGAAGATCTCAGGCATCAACCAGCAGCAGATGTACCTCGGAGGCACGGCCATCCTCATCGTCGTGGGCGTGGCGCTCGACACGATGAAACAGCTGCAGACCCAGCTGGTGATGCGCCAGTACCGCGGCTTCATCAAGTGAACCTGCTCCTCTACGGCGCCCCCGGGTCCGGCAAGGGGACCCAGGCCAACATGCTCCGCGCCCACTTCGGGATCCCCCACATCGCGACCGGGGACATGCTCCGCGCCGAGATCGCGGCCGGGACCGAGCTCGGAAGGAAGGCCCAGCCCATCCTGGCCGCGGGCCAGTACGTATCGGACGACATCATGATCGGCATCGTCCGCAGCCGGCTGTCGAAGCCCGACTGCGCGCCCGGCTTCATCATGGACGGCTTCCCGCGGACGGTCCCCCAGGCCGAGGCCCTCGACGACCTCATGACCGAGCTGGGCAAGCGCTTCGACCGCGTGATCTACCTCGAGGTGCCGATCGAGGAGCTGCTGGACCGCCTGTCGGGGCGGCTGGTCTGCCCAATCTGCCAGCGCACGTATCCGCCGGGCACCGAAAGGTGCGAGGCCGACGGCAGCGAGCTCGTTCAGCGCGAAGACGACAAGCCGGAGGCGGTCCGTCCCCGGATCGAGATCTACCTCGAGAAGACGGTGCCGGTGCTCGACCACTACCGGGGAGAGGGGCTGGTTTCCGAGATCGACGGGCGGGGGACAATCCAGGAGATAAGCCGCCAGGTGCTGGCGGCCGCCAACGCGCCGGGCGCGCGCAGGGCGCACAAACAGACAAGAGTTAAAGCGTGATCAACCTCAAGACCGCCCACGAGATCGACCTGATGGCCCGCGCAGGAAGCCTGCTGGCCTCAGTGCTGCCTCCCTTGAAGGAGGCCTGTCGGCCTGGGGTCAAGACGATCGAGCTCGACCGGATCGCCGACCGGCTGATCCGCGAGGGCGGGGCGACGCCCGGCTTCCTGGGCTACCACGGCTTTCCACGCTCCATCTGCGTCTCCATCAACGACGAGGCGGTGCACGGCATCCCCGGCAGCCGCAAGATCGCCGAGGGCGACCTGGTCAGCCTCGACCTGGGCCTGGTCCTCGAAGGGTTCTGGGCCGACGTCGGCATCACGGTCGGGGTGGGCGACATCACGCCCCAGGCGGCCCGCCTGATCAAGGTCACGGAGGAGGCGCTTTACGTCGGCATCGACAAGGCCCGGCCGGGCGGGTTCCTCGGCGACATCTCGTCCGCCATCCAGCACCACGTCGAGGGCAACGGCTTTTCGGTCATCCGCCAGTTCGTCGGCCACGGGATCGGGCGCCAGATGCACGAGGATCCCCAGGTGCCGAACTTCGGCTTCCCGGGGACTCCACCCCGGCTGAAGCCCGGGATGACCCTGGCGATCGAGCCCATGGTCAACGCCGGCACGCACGAGGTCTATATGAAGCCGGACGGCTGGACCATCTGCACCGCCGACGGCGCCCTGTCCGCCTACTTCGAGCACACCGTCGCTATCACAGAAAAGGGGCCCGTCGTACTCACCAAGGGGGCCTTCGACTGAGTTCAGGCCGGTCTTTGGTACAATCGCAGTTCGTGCCCCAACGCCCCTCGATCGTGAAGGGGGTCGTGGTGGAGCCTCTTCCCAACGGCGTGTACAGGGTTGAGCTCGAGAACGGGGCGAAGGTCCTCGCTCATGTCGCCGACCGCGCCGGCACCCATTTCACCCGGCTCCTCGCGGGGGACAGGGTGGGGGTCGAGCTGGCGGAAAGCGACCGGTCGCGGGGGCGAATTCGAGAGATCTGGAGATGAAGGTACGACCGTCGGTCAAGAAGATGTGTCCGAGCTGCAAGGTGATCAAGCGCAACGGCGTGGTGCGCGTGATCTGCTCGAAGACGCCAAAGCACAAGCAGAGGCAGGGGTAGAGGGCTAACTGATGGCAAGAATCGCAGGCGTCGACATCCCGCCGCAGAAGCGCGTGGTCGTGTCGCTGACTTACATCCACGGCATCGGTGACACGACCGCGAAGAAGATCCTGAAGATGGCCAACATCGACGGGGAGAAGCGGACCAGGGACCTGCCGGAGGAGGAAGTGGCCCGCCTGCGCCAGGTCATCGACCGGCTCGCCTCGGCCAAGGACATCCTCATCGAGGGCGACCTGCGCCGCGAGGTGGCGATGAACATCAAGCGCCTGACCGAGATCGGCTCCTACCGCGGCCAGCGCCACCGCCGTGGCCTGCCGGTGCGCGGCCAGCGCACCCGCACCAACGCACGCAGCCGCCGCGGGCCGAAGCGCGCCGTCGCGGGCAAGAAGAAGGTCAAGGCCGGGAAGTAATGACCAAGAAGAAGGTCGTACGCACGCGCCGCCGCGAGCGCAAGAACGTGGTCAACGGGCAGGCTCACATCCAGAGCACGTTCAACAACACGATCATCTCGATCAGCGACGTCGAGGGCAACGTCATCGCCTGGGGCTCCGCCGGGGCGCAGGGCTTCAAGGGCAGCCGCAAGTCGACGCCGTTCGCCGCGCAGACGACCGCCGAGGCTACCGCCAAGAAAGCGCTGGAGCACGGCATGCGGTCGATCGAGGTCTTCGTCCGCGGGCCGGGCGCCGGCCGCGAGGCCGCGATCCGCTCCCTGCAGGCCACCGGTTTGGAGGTCAGCGCGATCACGGACGTGACGCCCATCCCGCACAACGGCTGCCGGCCGCCCAAGCGGAGGCGAGTTTAGTGGCCAACTACAGCGGTCCGGTCTGCCGGTTCTGCCGGCGCGAGGGCGCCAAGCTCTACCTCAAGGGCGAGCGCTGCTACACGCCCAAGTGCGCCATCGAGCGCCGCGCGTTTGCGCCCGGCATGCACGGCCAGGCCCGCAAGCGCAAGACGTCGGACTACGGCCTGCAGCTGCGTGCGAAGCAGAAGGCGCGCCGCATCTACGGCCTGCTCGAGAAGCAGTTCCGCAACTACTTCGACAAGGCGTCCCACGAGCCGGGCGTGACGGGTCTCAACCTGCTCCGCCACCTCGAGCTGCGCCTGGACAACGTCGTGTACCGGCTCGGGCTGGGCTCGTCGCGCAAGCAGGCGCGCCAGCTGGTGACGCACCGCCACTTCGAGGTCAACGGCGTGCTCGTGAACGTGCCGAGCTTCCAGCTGAAGCCCGGCGACGAGCTCAAGGTCAAGGGCTCGGACGGAGTCTTCGACGTCGTCCTCGAGGATTCGAAGGTGCGCCCGGTGCCCTCATGGCTTGCCTTCAACACCGACGAAAAGTCGGCCAAGATCCTCGCCCGTCCGGAGCGCCACGAGATGGAGTCGGGCGTCGAGGAGCAGCTGATCGTCGAGTTCTATTCGCGGTAACCGCAACGGAGGTACGTAACCCAATTGGCGATTGACACCCAGATGACCGTCACCCCCCAGGTGCGCAAGCTCGAGACGAGCGCGAACTACGGCAAGTTCGACATCGAGCCGCTCGACCCGGGTTTTGGCACCACACTCGGCAACACGCTGCGCCGCGTGCTGCTTTCTTCGCTTTGGGGCGCCGCGGTGACCTCGATCCAGATCGACGGGGTCGCGCACGAGTTCACCGCCATTCCGCACGTCAAGGAAGACGTGACCGAGGTCATCCTCAACCTCAAGAAGCTGCGCCTGAAGAGCTTCACCGAGGACCCGATCACGCTCCTGCTCGACGTCAAGGGGCCGGCGGAGGTGCGGGCGTCGCACATCCAGGCCACGGCCGACGTCGAGATCGTGAACCCGGACCTCTACATCTGCACGCTGGCGGCCAAGGGCCACCTGCGCATGGAGCTCAACGTCGAGCGCGGCAAGGGCTACGTCCCGGCGGACCGCAACAAGCGCGAGGGCCAGCCCATCGGCGTGATCCCGATCGATTCGATCTTCTCCCCGGTGGAGAAGGCGAACTTCGTCGTCGAGAAGACCCGCGTCGGCCAGTCCACCGACTACGACCGGCTGATCATCGAGGTCTGGACCGACGGCACGATGTCGCCCGAGGAGGCGGTGAGCCACTCGGCGGAGCTGTTCACGCAGCACCTGAAGCTGTTCGTCAGCTTCGGCGACAGGATCAAGGAAGGGGAGGACGAGCGGCGTGGCGCGGCCACCGGCCAGAACCGGCTGATGGACACGCCGATCGAGGAGCTGGACCTCTCGGTGCGCGCGTTCAACTGCCTGAAGGCGAACGAGATCCAGACGGTCGGCCAGCTGCTCCAGAAGCGGGAGGAGGAGCTCCTCGCGCTGCGCAACTTCGGCCGTAAGTCCCTGGATGAGATCAAGGAAAAGCTCGTCGAGAAAGGCTTCATCAAGCCCGAAGAGATGGGCACGGTCCTCCGCGGTTAGGTCGATTGCGCCATCAGAAGAGCGGACGCCGCTTCAACCGGGACACTGACGCGCGCAAGGCGCTAATGCGCAACCTGTGCACGTCTTTGCTGGAGAGTCCGAGCGGCCGGATCACCACCACCGAGGCGCGGGCCAAGGAGCTGCGGCGCTGGGTGGAGCGGTTGATCACGACCGCCAAGGACGGCGACGTCAACGCGCGGCGGCGCGTCAGCGAGGAGATCTCGAAGCCGGAGGTGGTGGAGAGGCTGTTCTCCAACCTCGTGCCCCGGCTGTCGGAGCGGCCTGGCGGCTACACGCGGATCATCCACAAGGGCCCGCGTCTGGGCGACGCGGCGCCGATGGTGATCATCGAATTAGTGGACTGAGGAGAATACTCCCTCTCCCCTCAAGGGGAGAGGGCCGGGGTGAGAGGCGAACAGACAAGGAATCGCCGGTTAAAAAGTGAATATCAAAGTCGTGCTGGAGTACGACGGGACGAACTTCGCCGGCTGGCAGCAGCAGGCGAAGGGAAGAACGGTCGAAGCCGAGTTGAAGCGCGCGCTGCGGTCGATCACGGGCAAGGACGTCACCGTCTACGCCGCCGGCCGCACCGACGCGGGAGCTCACGCCGAAGGCCAGGTCGCGAGCTTCCACACCGACGGCCGCATCTCGCCGCGCCGGCTGATGGCTGCGCTCAACGCGCGCCTGCCGGAGGACGTGGCGGTGCTGTCGGCGGAGGACGTGAATGATGACTTCCACGCCCGGTACTCGGCGAAGTGGCGGAGGTATCGCTACCGCTACCTCGACCGGCCGGGGCGGCCGGCGCTCGCGCGTGGCCGATGCTGGCACGTGCGAGGCCCGCTGGACGTGGCCGGGATGTCTCGCGCCGCGCAAGCGCTGCAGGGCAGGCACGACTGGACGAGCTACTGCTCGGCATCCGAGCCGGCCGGTGACCGGGTGCGCGAGATGCGCTCGGCGCGCGTGGCGCGGCGCGGCGATTTCGTCGAGCTGGAGCTGGTCGCGGAGGGATTCCTGCGAGGCCTGGTGCGCAGCATCGCCGGCGCGCTGGCCGAGGTCGGTCGCGGCGAGCGGGCACCGGAGTGGGTGGGACAGGTCCTGCGCGCGCGCGACCGCCGCCAGGCGCCGCGCACCGCGCCCGCGGGAGGGCTGACTTTGATGGAAGTGATTTACTAGGGAGCCTTGTGAGCAAACAGAAGACGTGGACGGCGAAAGCCGCGGATCTGAAAAGTGACTGGTATGTCGTCGACGCGACAGACCAGGTACTGGGCCGCCTGGCGTCAGGTGTGGCCGCGATCCTGCGCGGCAAGCACAAGCCGACGTTCACGCCGCACCTGAACAGCGGCGACCACGTGGTGGTCATCAACGCTTCCAGGGTCAAGGTGACCGGCAGCAAGCTGCAGACGAAGGAGTACACGCGCTACACCGGTTATCCGGGCGGCCTTCGCCGGCGCACGCTCCAGCGCGCGCAGGACCTCGACCCTACGTTTCCCGTGACCAACGCCGTGCGCGGGATGCTCCAGCGCAACACGCTCGGCGCCGACATGCTGAAGCGCCTGCGCGTGTACGCCGGCGCCGACCACGGACACCGCGCCCAGAAACCGAAGGTCGTTACCTTCGACTCCAAAGGACAGTTGAAAATTGGCTGACACGCTGAACCGGGGCACAGGCCGCCGCAAGAACGCGATCGCCCGGGTGCGCCTGTCGCCTGGCGAGGGCCGGATCACGGTCAACGACAAGGACCCGCTGGCCTACCTCGGGCGCCGGGTGCTCGAGATGGCCGCGCTCGCGCCGCTTCGCGTCACCAACACGCAGCGGAAGTTCGACCTCACCATCAAGGTGATCGGCGGCGGGACGAGCGGGCAGGCCGGCGCCATCGCGCACGGCATCGCGCGGGCGCTGTGCCGCTACGACCCGGACTTCCGCGCCGCTCTGAAAAAGGCGGGTCTGCTCACTCGCGACGCCCGGATGAAGGAGCGGAAGAAGTACGGACTGAAGCGAGCGCGGAAGGCTCCCCAGTACACGAAACGCTAGCCACCCGAAGGCTCGACTGGCCGGACTGCCAGAACACCCGCGACCTGGGTGGCCTTCCCCGACCAGGCGGCGTGACGCGTTCGCACGTCCTGATCCGCTCCGATCATCTCGGCCTCCTGAACGCGACCGGCCGCGAGGCGCTCCACGCCTACGGTGTCACCGCGGTGCTCGACCTCCGCAGCGACGGCGAGATCGCGCGGTCGCCGAGCCCCTTCGCGGCCGGAGCGGGCGCCGCCTATCTCCACCGTCCCGTGGTGGACGACAAGAACCTGAACAACATCGGCGATTCGAAGGACATGTTCGAGCGCTACCTGTTCATCGTGCAGAGCCGGCCGCATGCCTTCGCCCAGGTCTTCACCACGCTCGCTCACGCGCAGGGCACGGTGCTGTTCCACTGCTTCGCGGGCAAGGACCGCACCGGCCTGGTTGCCGCGATGCTGCTCGCGCTCGCGGGCGTGGCACCCGAGCACATCGCCGCCGACTACGGCGAGACCGACGTCCAGCTGGCGAAGCAGTATGAGATCTGGATCAACGAAGCCGAGCCGGACAGGCGGGAAGCCTTCCGCAAGGAGCTGCAGTGCCCGCCGGAGCGAATCCTGGGCGTGCTCGAGCACCTGGCGGGGAAGTGGGGCGGGGTCGCGGGTTACCTGGAAGCCTCGGGAGTCTCCGCCCAAGACATTGAGCGCCTCGAGGCGAAGCTCGCCTAGGGCGTCTACACTCCGCACACGATCACGGGAAGCGGACCCCTGCTCGGGCGCGAGGCGGAAACCGTCGCCGTCGATCGCTTCCTGGCGCAAGCTGCCCACCGTGCAATCGCGCTCGCGATCGGGGGCGAACCTGGCATCGGAAAGACCGCTCTCCTAGGCTATGCCGTGGAGCAGGCGATGCGGCGCCGGAGCCGCGTTCTGCGCGCGGCCCCGACCCTCGCCGAGGCAACACTCTCCTTTGCCGCGTTGGGCGACCTGCTGGCGGAGACCCACGAGCTGATCGCGCAGCTTCCTCCGCCCCAACGGCGCGCCCTAGAGGTTGCCCTGCTGCTGCAGGACGGAGCGGCGGGGCGGACCGACGCACGTGCCGTCGGCCTCGGCCTGGTCGGTGTGCTGCGCATGCTCAGCGCGACGGGCACCGTCATCGTCGTGATCGACGACATCCAGTGGATCGACGCGCCATCCGGCGGGGCGCTCTCCTTCGCGCTGAGACGGCTCGCCGGCGAACCGATCGGGCTTCTCATTGCCACACGCTCGGGCGCAAGCGTGCCGGCCGAGCTCGACCGAAGGCTGCCCGTCGAGCATCTCGGCATGACTGGGCTCAGTGTCGGAGCAATCCATTCCCTTCTCACCATGCGCCTTGGCCTGTCGACGCCGCGAATGCTGCTGCTCCGCATCCACGAGGCGTCTTCTGGCAATCCGCTCGTCGCGCTCGAGATCGGTCGCGCGCTGCTGGAGCACGGGCTGCCCGAGCCTGGCGAGCCGTTCGGCATACCGACCGATGTCCAGGCGCTATTCGCGGCTCGCCTTGCCCGCCTCCCTGAAGAAACCCTCATCGCCCTGGCGGTGGCGGCGCTCGCCGCGGCACCAACCCGACAGCTCGTGCAGGCTGCCACCGGGCGGCCTGCCGCCGCGCTGAACGCCGCTGCCGGCGCTGGCGTGATCCGGTTCGAGGGCAACCGCATTCATTTCGCTCATCCCCTCTTGATCTCCGTGGTGGACAGCCGCGTCGACGCAGACACTCGACGCAACCTGCACAGACGCATCGCGCAGGCGACCGAAGACGGCGAAGAGCGAGCGCGGCATCTGGCGCTCGGCGCAGAAATACCGGACGCTGAAATCGCCGCCGAGCTTGACACGGCGGTGGCGCGCGCGGCCACGCGCAGTGCACACGCAGGTGCGGCGGAGCTTGCCGCGCTCGCGGTGAGACTGACCGACACGGCGGACGCAGACGCGCTCCGCAGGCGAAGGCTGGCGGCGGCCCAGCAGTACACCGAAGCCGGCGACGCGGCCCGCGCCCGGCCGATCCTGGAGGGACTCGCCGCCGAGCTGCCGTCCGGGCTTCCACGAGCCCGCGTGCTGCTCGATCTCGCCGGGACCTACACCGGGGACGTCAAGGCAATGCTCGATCTTCGGGGGCGCGCCATCCGGGAAGCGGTCGGCGATGACAGGATGCTCGTCGAGGCAGGCGGTCTCCTTGCGCAGACATTCCACACCGCGGGCCAACCGAAGCGCGCGGTTGCCCAAGCGGGCAAAACCGTAAAGGTGGCCGAGCGCACAGGTGATGTCTCCCTGCTGGCGGAGGCACTCTCGCTTCAGGCAATGATGCAGATCTGGGGAGATCGACTGGCACCGGAGGTGCTCGATAGAGCGCTGGACCTCGCTCCGCGTGCAGGCCACCTGCGGATCTACGGAGATCCGCGCGTCGTCGACGGGCTTCGACTGATGCTCCTGCACGATGACCTCGACGGCGCCCGGCAGCGCCTGCAGGAATCCGAATCGATTTCGCGCGAGCGGGGCGACGACAACGGCAGCGCCATCCTCCTGAACCACCTCGCGGAGCTCGAGTGCCGAGCCGGGAGATTCGAAGTCGCGGCGCGCTATGCCGCCGAGAGCTTCGAGATCAGGGACCAGTTTCGTTTCTCGAATGGCGCGCACCTCTGCCAGGTGGCCTTTGTGGACGCCTGTCGGGGACGAGTCGACTCCGCACGCGACGCCGCCACCCGTGGCCTCGCGCTTTGCGAGGAAGCCGGCAACGAGATCTGGATTCTTCGCAACCTCCGGGTCCTTGGCTTCCTGGCGCTGTCCGAGGCCGACGTCGCGCGCGCGGCCGAGATCCTGGGACCGCTGCCGGTTCGCATGGGGAGAGCGGGCTACGGTCTCGCGCTGCGCCAGCAGTTCCTGCCGGACGCGATCGAGGCGCTGATCGCGACGGGACAGCTCTCGCAGGCGGCCGCCCAGCTCCAGGAGCTGGAGGAGATCGCCAGTAGTCTCGGCACGGCGTGGGCGCGGGCCAGGTCGGCCCGCGGTCGCGGCCTGCTGGCCGCCGCCCATCGCGATCAGGACCGGTCAGTCGAGGCTTTCGAGCAGGCCCTACAGGCCCACGAATCGCTCCCGGATCCGCTGGAGCGCGGACGCACGCTCCTCGCCTACGGCCAGGTTCTCCGGAGGGCCGGGCGCCGCCGGGCGGCGCGCCAGCTGATCGAAAGGGCGGCCAGGACATTCGAGGAGATCGGCGCAGCGCTCTGGTTGGAGCAGGCGAGAGGGGAGAGCGGCCGCATCGGCGGCCGGACCAGCTCGGGGCAAGCCCTGACAGGCGCCGAGCACCGCGTCGCCGAACTGGTCTCCGAGGGCCGGACCAACCGCGAAGTCGCCACGACCATGCATGTGACGGAGAGAACCGTGGAGACCCACCTCTCGAGCATCTACCGCAAGCTCGACGTGCGCTCCAGAACCCAGCTCGCCCGCATCCTCTCCGGTCGAGGACATCTGACGGGTAATTAGGAGCTCGGGCAAAGATCGTGGCTTTCCACGATGCCCGCGGGCGAGGCGACGGCATACCGTCGCCCCATGCCGACATTTCTCGTCGAGGTCTACCTTGCCCCTTCCGAGCCGCGCAACGCGGCGCCGGTAGCGCTGCGACGCGGAGGCAGCGACGTCCACTATCGCTGGTCGCTGCTCCTACCCGACGAGGAGATCGGATTCCACGTCCTCGACGGCCCGAGTCTCGATGCCGTCCGCAAGCTGGCAGCACGAGTGCGCGTCCGCTGCCAGCGCATCACGGAGGCGGTGCTGATCTCGGCCGACGATCTCGATTTCAAAGGAGGATCGCGATGAAATCGATCGCCAGGCTACTTGCGTCCGTGACATGGGTCGCGTCGCTCTTCGCTGCCGCTCCGGCGGTTGCCGTCGCGGACGACCTGTCGAGCTACGTCCTCGTTGGAAGTGGCGGCAGCCTGCCGTCAAGCCTTTCGGAGCAGGTCGCCTCGTTCGGCGGCTCGATTACGGACCTCTATCCCGAGATCGGGGTGGCCATCGCCAGCTCGTCGGATCCACGGTTCGCAACCGGCGCCTCGACGATCGCCGGCGTGCAGTCGGTGGCGAAGGACGCCACCTTTGATCTAGACACCGGCACGGTCGGCTATCCGCCCACCAGCACCGACGACGACCGCTTCTTCAACATGCAGTGGGCGCTCGCGGCGATCCACGCACCAGATGCCTGGAACGCGGGCGCGCGGGGAGCGGGCGTCCGCGTCGCCGTGCTCGACACCGGCATCGACGTCAACCATCCCGATCTGCGCGCGAACCTCAATCTCGCGCTGAGCAAGTCCTTCATTCCCGGCCTGCCGGTGGCCGCACCTCCGGGCCCGCCTTCCTTCACGGCGCCGCCGCATCATGGGACCTGGGTCGCTGGCATCATCGGCGCCGCGGACAATGGCGTCGGCGTCATCGGGGTTGCTCCGCAGGCGGAGCTCGTCGCGCTTCGAGTCTGTCCCGACAGCGGCCATGGGTGCCCAAGCTCGGCCGTGATTGGCGCCGTGGTGTACGCCGCCGAGCACGACACCGACGTGATCAATATGAGCCTCGACTTCACACTCGTTCGGCGGGGCTTCGTCGACGCAGGCGGCCAGCTCATCAGCGCCGCCGAGGTGAACACCGAGCTGGTAGCCTTCACGCGCGCCATCAACTTTGCTCACAGCCGCGGGGCGACCATCGTGGGCATCGCCGGGAACCAGGGCTCGGACCTGAACGGCGACCAGGACAGTGTGCACCTGGCCCAGCTTCCGCATGTGATCGCGGCGGCCGCCACGGGTCCTCGTGGTTGGGCGACCTACCCCGCCACCGACCTCGACCTCCACGCGTGCTACAGCAACTACGGCGCCAGCGCCATCGACCTCGCCGCGCCGGGCGGCAACTTCGACTGTGCGCAGGGGTTCCCGCCGAAGCCGCCCTACACGTTCTGCCATGTTGTGATCACGCTGCCGTGCTTCGCTTTCGACGCGGTGGTCGGCCCGACGGTCGGCGGCTGGTCCTTCAACGCGGGGACCAGCGCCGCAGCGCCCCACATCGCAGGCGTCGCCGCTCTGGTGATCGGAGTCCATGGCGGCGTGATGAACCCCGACGACGTGGAGGCGATCCTCCGCGCGTCAGCCGACGATCTGGGCAAGACCGGAGTCGACGGCTACTACGGAGCCGGCCGGGTCAACGCCGCACGCGCAGTCACGATGTGAGCTCCCTCACCGATGCGTCCAGGGTGGCTGGAAGAAATCCGCCACCCGGACCGGGCGGCCGTCCAGCGCGACCTCGCTGAACTGATAGAGGATGGCGGCGGTCGGCGCGAAGATCTCGACCTCTCGGAACCGCAGGGAAAACCGGTCGGGCTCTGAGAGGTCGGCGGCCGCCACGGCCTGCCGAAGGTCAGGGGCGGGGATCAGGAAGAGGCGCGCCACCTCCTCGCGCGAGGCGTGCAGGCTCGTGGGCGGCGCGCCGCACCAGACCACGAACGGCATGATCGTGAAGCCCGAGCGGGTGTCGAAGTCGTCGAGCCGGCCGAGCACGTCTTGTTTCCCGACGGCGAGGCCCAGCTCCTCGTGCAGCTCGCGAAGCGCGCACTCCTCGGCCTCCTCGCCTTCGTGGACACGGCCGCCGGGCAGCGCCATCTGGCCGGCGTGACGGCGCATGTTGAACGGGCGCTGGAATGTCGGCACGGTGGGCACGTCGCCGTCGAGCAGGATGACGATCGCCACCGCCGCGGGTGTTTGTGCCGGTGCCGACTGCCTCCGCTCGAAAGCGCTCAGGTTCTCCTCGACCTTATCCCGGATCACAGGCATCTTCTTAACAGGCTGGGTAGGCAAGGTCGCGGTCGGGGCCCAGACTCGGGAGGATGAGAGAAAAAACCGTCGCCAAGCAGCTGTATCGCCTCAACGTCGAACCGCGGGTCATCGACCAGCTCAGCAGGCTGGCGGCCCGCACCGGCGAGCCGAAGACGAGGATCGCCACGCGCCTTTTCACCGAGGCGGTGATGGGCTACAAACCGGCGCCCGCGAAGAAGAACGGGGCTAGGGCCAGCTAGCCTTCCTCCCGGCTCGGGTCGACCGCGTGACCGCCGGGCGGTGTCGCGTACATCGCCTCGATCTGCGGTTGGTACTTGCTGTGGATCACGCGGCGCTTC
>JBKPCW010000146.1:0-14442 GCA_046727555.1 Candidatus Dormiibacterota bacterium
CCAATATCCAGGGCCAGCTTCTCGGCAGTGGCGTGGTCGGTGCCGAAACCCCCCTTCAGCACGAGCTGCCCGCTGTCATCGAGGGCCAGGCACCCGATCTGCGCCGATGACGCCTTCGCCGCTCCCGCCAGCACCTGCTGCAGCACCTGGTTCAGATCGAGAGTCGACGTCGCCGCCTGCAATGCCTCCTGCAGGCTGCGGAGCTCCCAGATGCTGCGCTCGTTCTTCTCATAGAGCTCGGCGTTGCGCACGGCCACCACGCCCTGGTTGCCGAGGGTGGCCAGGACGCGTTGGTCGTCCCCCGTCCATTCCCGCTTCTTCTCGTCGAAGACGGAGAGGGTGCCCCACAACTTCCCGTCCTCGAGCATCGGCGCGCATATGGCCGCCTTGATGCCGAAGCCGGCGAGGTCAGGGGGTGAGGCAAGGTCCGGCTGCCCCGCGAGGTCGGCGACGGCGGTCGCACGGCTGCTCAGCATCGTCGCGCCGACGATGCCCTGGCCGTTCTGGAACAGCAGCCCGTCGCAACTCGGGAGGCCGACGGACATGATCGCGACCTGGTGTCCCTCCTCGTTGGAACGTGTGAGCAGCCCAGCGGTGCCGTCGACCACGCGGATCGCCGCCTCCAGCGTCTTCTGCTCGAGGACCTTGGAGCCCTGCGTCACCGTGGTCAGCGCCGCCGACACCTCGCCGAGGGCATCGAGCGCTGTGTCCAGTCGTGTCGCCTGGCCGGTGACCACCTGGAGGATGCGGGAGTTCTCGACCGCCACGCCCGCCATCGAGCCGAGGTCGTCCAGCGCGCTCATGTCTTGCTGACTGAATCCGGAAGTTCCCCGCCGGCCAAGGCAGAGGGCGCCGATGACTCCGGCCTTGCCCCGGATCGGCGTCAGCGCCTCGTTGATCGTGCCGCCGAGCTGCTCCGGGTGGAGCCCGCAATAGATACCTTCATCTTCCGTGACGAGGTTGCGGAGCATCGTCTCTCCGTCCCGCACCCTACCGAGCGGTCCTTCGATGGAGTCCGAGGCGGGGGCGCCCTCGTCAAGCGAGACATACGTGTTGTCCGGCTGGAACATCAATGCCCGCCCGGCGTCGTACCGGATCACCTCCGAGCCGCGGTTGATGACGAGCTCGAGCACCTCCTTCATGGTTTTGCCCGACGCCTCTTTGACCAGCTCGTTCATCAGCGAGTAGCGCGCCGACTCGTGACGCGTCTGGGCTACGAGCTGCGCGCTTGCGACCTGCGTGCCCGCACGGGAAGCCAGGGTTGCGGCTAGCCGCTGGTCGTCTTCCGAAAACTGCCCGCCTGTGCGACCGAGGACGATGAAGCCGCCGATGTGATCTTCCATCGGCATGGGCACGGCGATCAAGCTCTGCAGGTGGAAGTCGTCGGGCAGGTAGCTGATGAGCTCGACGAGGCCGTTCTCATCACGCGTCGCGTAAGTCGTCATGCTCTCGATTGCCGCGAGCAGCGGGCCCCCGTTGCCGTGAGGCCGGTTGACAGCCTGCGGCCGTAGGCGTTCGACCCCGATGCCCGGCGGTTGCGGCACGAAACGCCGGCCGTCCGCGGAGGTCAGGTAGCAGCACGCGAAGTCGGCGCGGACGTCGGCCGCGATGCCTGCCGTGATCGCGGCCGTGTCTCCGGGCCGAGTCCCGTTCATGTCCGACGTCGCGGCCACGAACGCCTGATGCTTCTGCCCCAGCTGGGCGGTCAGTTCCGTCACCTCATCGGCTCGCCGGTGAAGCTCGCCGGCGAAGCTTCGGTAGGCGACCAGGGCGCAGACTCCGCCGACGAGCAGCAGCACCAACCCGCCGACCTGTATCGCCACCTCGCCTTCCAGAGAGTTGAACTGGGCCATCACCAGGGTCAGGGCCAGCGACCCCGCTCCCAGCGGCGCCGCGATCCGCCAGGAGCGAACGCTCGCACCTGCTGCGACGGCGAGCAGCCCCGCGACGGCGGCGAGCGCCATCCCCGCCTCGTCCCGGCCGATGGCGTTGAGCGTCGCCCCGGCCAGGATGAGCGAGCCGGCGGCGGCCGCGAAGCCGATTCGGAACCCCAGAAGCGCCCGTCCCGAGTTCATCTGGCGGCTGGTAAGTCTAGGTTCGTGCTTTCCAGGGGAAGCTAGATAGCGAATCTAAACTTCATGCCAACCCCGAAATGACCGTTTCAGAGCTCCTACGAGTGGCCGACCACCTCGACCCCAAGGGCCAGGTGCTGGTTCGCAAGGCGTACGAGCGCGCCGCCAGCGCCCACCACGGGCAGCGCCGGCTGTCGGGCGAGGACTACGTCAACCACCCGCTCGAGGTGGCGGCCATCCTGGCCGACCTGGAGCTGGACGCGGAGACGATCGCGGCGGCCCTCCTCCACGACACGGTGGAGGACACGAACCTGACCGCCGAGGAGGTCCAGCGCGAGTTCGGGCCGGAGGTGGCCCGGCTGGTCGAGGGGGTCACCAAGCTGGGCCGGATCTCGCTCCGGACCGACCAGCAGCAGCAGGCCGAGAACATCCGCAAGATGATGGTGGCGATGGCGGAGGACCTCCGGGTCGTCCTCATCAAGCTCGCCGACCGGCTCCACAACATGCGGACCCTTGAGCCGCTGGCCGAGCCGAAGCGCCGCAAGATCTCGCGCGAGACGCTCGACATCTACGCGCCGCTGGCCCACCGGCTCGGCATAGGCCAGATCAAGTGGGAGCTCGAGGACCTCGCGTTCCGCAACCTCGAGCCGTCCGCCTACGAGGACGTGGTCGGCCGCATCAACCGCAAGCGCGCCGACCGTGAGTCTCTCGTCTCCGACCTGCGCGAGATCCTAGCCCGGGAGCTGGAGAAGGTCGGCATCCAGGCCGACATCACCGGCCGCCCGAAGCACATCTACTCGGTCTGGCAGAAGATGACGAAGGAGAGCAAGGACTTCTCCGAGATCTACGACCTGTCGGCCATCCGGGTGATGGTCGAGACGGTCCGGGACTGCTACGGCGTGCTGGGCGTCGTCCACTCGCTGTGGAAGCCGATGCCCGGGCGGTTCAAGGACTACATCGCGATGCCCAAGTCGAACGGCTACCAGTCCCTGCACACGACCGTCATCACCCACACCGGAGAGCCGATCGAGATTCAGATCCGCACCCATGACATGCACCGCGTCGCGGAGTTCGGCGTCGCCGCCCACTGGACCTACAAGGAAGGCGGCAAGGACGCGAGCTTCGACCAGAAGCTCTCCTGGCTGCGCAGCCTCCTCGAGTGGCAGAACGAGGTGGGGGACGCCGAGTCGTTCCTGAACACGGTCAAGGTCGACCTGTTCCAGGACGAGGTCTACGTCTTCACACCGCGCGGCGACGTGATCAACCTGCCTTCCGACTCCACGCCCGTCGACTTCGCGTATCGCATCCACACCGAGGTCGGCCACCGCTGCATCGGAGCCAAGGTCAACGGCCGCATGGTGCCGCTCGACTACGCGCTGCAGAACGGCGAGATCGTCGAGATCCTGACCTCGAAGGGACCGCACGGACCGAGCCGCGACTGGCTGAACTTCGTCAAGAGCGCGAGCGCCAAGGAGCGCATCCGCAAGTGGTTCAAGAGCCAGCGCCGGGAGGAGAACGTCGCCAAGGGCCGCGACCTGCTCGAAAAGGAGCTGCATCGCATGCACCGCGTGAGCCTGACCGACCTGCCCGAGACGAAGCTGCAGGACATCGCGACGCTGCACAAGTTCGCGTCCATCGATGACTTCCTGGCGGCGATCGGGTACGGAGACCTCTCGCCGCACGCCGTCGTCATGCGTATGGCACTGAGCCTCGACACCCCTGGCGGCGACCTGCGCACGATCCCGCTGATCCCCCAGGTCCAACCGACGCCACGAGTGCTGGTGCGCGGCGAGAAGGGAATCCTGACCACCATCGCCACGTGCTGCCAGCCCGTGCCCGGCGACGCGATCGTCGGCTACACGACGCGCGGCAAGGGCGTGACCGTGCACCGTGCGGACTGCATCAACGCGGTCAATGCGCAGGGCGCGTCTCGAGTCGTGCCGGTGGACTGGGAGTCCGACGCCACCCATCTCTACCCGGTCGCGATCAAGATCGAGGCCTGGGACCGGCAGGGGCTGATGCGCGACATCGCCACCGTCGTGGCGGAGAACCGCGTCAACATGTCAGCGTTGGAGGTGCACGTGTACGACGACAAGACGGCCGTGGTCTCGGCGACGGTCGAGATCGACAGCCTGGCGCAGCTTTCGCGCCTGATGGAGAAGCTCGAAGGCGTCAAGGACGTGCACACCGTCGCCCGCGAGGCTTCATGACCGAAGGCTTTCGCGAGGTCCGGCTCGACGTTTCGGTCAAGACCGCCTGGGCCGCCCTCGTCTCGCCCGAACGTCGCCGCTGGTACCTGCGGCTGACCCCTCAGGGCGAGTTCGCGGTGGGCCAGACGATCCGCTGGGTGGACGGAGGCGGCCCGCCGGCGGAGGAGTCCGAGGTCGTCGAGGTCAAGCCGCCGAACCGGCTGGTCATGCGCTCGAAGCTGCTTTACGCCCCGGTGTTCGCGAAGCAGGAGCCGCACACGATCACGTGGGAGGTGTCGCGCTCCGGCAAGGGCTGCAAGGTGCGCATGTCGTGGGATGCCTCGGACGTGGTGGCCGGGCTGTTCGAGTCTGAAGCCGCCAACATCCTGCAGGCCCTTCGCCTCGAGCACGACCCCGCCGCACAGGCAGAGCTCGCCCGCCTGCCGAGCATCGGCGAGATCCGCGTCGAGGACGTGACGCCGGAGCGCGTCGGCGACTACCAGTCCTTCTTCGACCACGACGCCTTCCGTGACTTCCCCGCCTGGCAGTCCTGCTACTGCATGGAGACCCACCGTACGCAGACCGACGCGGAGTGGGCGGTGCGCACGGCGCAGGACAACCGCCGCGACATGACCGCAGGCATCAAGGACGGCGACGTGACGGCGCTGCTCGCGTACGTCGACGGCAAGCCGGTCGGCTGGTGCAACTACGGCGAGACGACGCGGCTCAACGGCATCATGCACCGGTTCGGGCTCAACGCCACCGAGCAGAAGGGCGTCGGATCTCTGTCGTGCTTCGTCATCGCGGCGCCGTATCGCGGCCATGGTGTGGCGACGGCGCTGCTTGACGCCGCGCTCGAGCGTCTTCGTGCGCGCGGCGTGAAGGTCGCCGAGGCGTACCCGGTCAAGGAGCTCAAGTCCGCGCAGTCGAACTACCGCGGGCCGCTGAGCATGTATCTCGCCGCCGGTTTCCAGCCGCACCGCGAGACCGAGCGTCACATCATCGTCCGCAAGCATTTGTGAAGCTCACCGTCGAGGTCACGGCCGACCGGCGCTTCGGGACCAACTCCTACCTCGTCGAGGACGAGGACACGCGTGACGCGGTGATCATCGACTCCAACCTCGAGCCCGACCTGGTCGTCGAGCTCGCGCAGCAGCGCGGCGCGAACGTGCGCGCGATCCTGCTGACGCACACCGACCTCGACCACATCGCCGGCCTCCACGAGCTGCGCGAGGCGTTCGGTCCGATCCCGGTGGTCGTTCACGACACGGAGAGGGACGTGGTCGCCGAGGGGAGGCCGCTCCGCAGCGAGTTCGGTCCCATCGCCACGCAGGTGGACCACGTGGAGACGTTCGGCGACACGTACCGAGCCGGCTCGCTCGAGTTCGAGGTCCTCCACACACCGGGCCACAGCCCGGGCGGCGTGACGCTGAAGATCGACGGCTACCTGTTCACGGGCGACGCGCTGTTCGCCGGCTCGATCGGCCGGTCGGACTTCGCCAACTCGGACGGCCCGGCGCTGCTCGACGGCATCAAGACCAGGCTCCTGACGCAGCCCGACGACGCGATCGTCTACAGCGGCCACGGTCCCGCGACCACCATCGGCCGCGAGCGTCGGATGAACCCGTTCCTGAGCTGATGCCCACCCGGACAGTCCGGACTAACCGCGAAATTGGGACGCGCCAAGGCCCGATAGTCCGGACTAACCCGAAATCGGTCAACTCCAAAGGCCGATCGTGCTGACTATCCGCTAGCGGCTCAGCGTCAGGACGACGATCAGGGCCGGCCCGAGCAGGATCAGCCACAGCGTCGGGAACACGCACCCGACGGTCGGGATCAGGATCTTCAGCGAGGCGCGCGCCGCCTCAGTGCGGATCTTCAGACGCCTCTTCACGCGCATCTGCGCCGCGTGCGCGGCGATGGTGCGCGCGATCGGCACGCCGGTCCGCTCGGCGTAGAGGATGCCGCGGACCAGGGAGGCGAAGTCGTCGATCCCCGTCGCCTCGGCCATCTCCTCGAGGGCGTCAGGGCGAGGCCGTCCCAGCTGGATCTCGCGCAGCGCACGCGCGACCAGCAATGTCAGGGAGTCGTCCTGGTGCCGGACGAGCTGCTCCAGCGCCCGGTCGAGGCCGAGTCCGGCCTCCATGCTGATGGCCACGACGTCCAGGGCGTTGGGCAGCGACGCCTCCAGCTCCGTCCGCCGGTCGCGCACCAGCTGGTCGAGCCACAGAACCGGAAGGTAGAAGCCGATCGCCACACCCGCGACCAGCGCGATGCCGATCGCGAAGGGCGTGCCGACGAACCTGCCGATCGCCGTGCCGAAGGCGCCTAGTCCGGCCGCGGCGGCGATGCGCAGCGTCTGCAGGCTCGCGGGGTCGAGGCTGAACGGGTTGCCGACGAAGTCCAGCTGGCGGCGGAAGTTCGCGGCCTGGGCCTCCGGCGTGAGGCGCAACATCTGGCGGTCGAGCCAGCGGCGCATCGGTCCGGTGAGACGCTCGAGGAACGGCTTCTCGAGCTGAAGCGCGACCGCGCTCTGGCCCAGCCCGACCTCCTGCCGCGCCAGCCTCTCTCGCGCCAGCGCGGTGGCGTCGGCCGCGCGCGAGGCGATGACGCCGACCGTCAGCAGGTACGCGCCGGCCGCAGCCGCCAGACCGATGACGAGCGGAAGGGCGTTCATGCGATCGCCGTCAGCCGCCGGATGATGACGTTGCCGACGAACAGCAAGAAGCCGGCGAGGACGAGCATCGCCCAGCCCAGCGGGTTGACCAGCATCGGCCGAAAGTAGTCCTGGACGATGAAGTAGAGCAGCAGCGCGGCGACGATCGGCAGCAGCGTGATGATCAGCGCCGTCGCCCGCGACTGCGCGGTCGCGGCCATGATCTCCTGCCGCAGCTCGTCGCGCTGGCGCATGGTGTCGGCCAGCGTGATCAGGATCGCGGGCAGGTCGCCGCCGACCGAGCGCTGGATCGTGATGACCATGACCATCAGCTTCAGGTCGTTGCTGCCGATGCGCTTGACCATGTTGTTGAGCGCGCTTTCGAGTGAGGCGCCGAGCTCGATCTCGCGGCGCGCGAGCACGAATTCGTCGGAGACCGGCGGCCCCGCGTTGTCCGTGACCGCGGCCAGCGACTGCGCGACCGACTGCCCGGCTTTCATCGAGTTGGCGATGAGCTCCATCGCGCGGGGCAGGCTCGCGTCGAACTGGCGCAGACGATGGCCGCGCCGGTTGCGCAGGTAGAAGGCGGGGAGCAGATAGCCCAGCACGGCCAGAATCACGAACTCCGGGCCGAAGCCGAACCGCAACAGCCCGATGACGCCGACGAGCAGCGCGAACCCGCCCTGGATGATCCGGAACTCGTACGGCCGCAGCTCCAGGTCGGCGCTGACCAGCTCGCGCTGCAGCCTGCTCGTCCTCTGCTCGGCCGCGATCCAGGTCGGCGTGCCCGTAGGTTCGAAACGGCGGCGCAGCTGCTCGCGGACGTCGGCCAGCGTGCGGTATGAGGCGCGGACCCCGGTGTCCCGTCCGGCCGGCTCCTGGGAGACGACCGTGCCGAAGACGACGAGTCCGACGCCCACCGCCGCCGCGATGGCGACCAGGAGGATGACGGTGCCCACGACTGTCTAGTGGGTCGTGAAGTGCCAGCGGGCGTCGACGTCCTTCGGACCGACGCCGGTCGCGGACGAGACGCCTGGACACTTGGTGTCCGGTTGCGTGGGGAGCCCCCCGTAGTCCGTGTACGACTCGAGCTCGTACTTCATCGAGGCGTTGTTGAGAAGCCAGTACAGGTACTCGGAGTCACAGGCGGTCATCAGCAACGTGAGGCTGCTCGTGACCACGCCGGTGGTGCTGGCCCCGTTCGCCGGACCCACCCGCAAGACGTCGACGTCCCTGAACACCGTCAGGACGACGTTGCGGCCTGGGCTCTGGCCGAACGCCGAGGTGCTGATCGTGGCGAGCATCGTGATCCGGTCGCCGATCTGGACGTAGCCGCCTACGCCGACCTGCTCACCGGTCGGTACGGTCACGGCGACCCAGCCCTTGGGGATGGGGAGATAGGCGACGTCGCTCGTGCTCAGAAGGTCGCCAGAGGGGGCGATCAGGTTGGCCGTGACCGGCTGTCCCGACAGGATGTCCACGCGCGCGCCCTTGCCGACGACCTGGCTCGCCACCGTGAACGACTGGGGCGGCGCGGGGTTGAAGCTGGCGAAGGTCAGGTCCGAGGCCAGGATGACGGTGCGCGCCTTGATGTCGTGGCTCGCCACGACCACCTTCGTCCCGCCGCTGGTGCCCTGGATGAGGGGCAGGCTCGCGATCCCCGCGGCGAGGGCAAAGGCAAGCACCGCCAGCACCGCGCCGATGACGATGTACAGGCGCCCGCGCCGGGGTCGGGCCAGGGCCGAGGAGGCTAGTGACACTTGATTGCGGGCGCTAGCTTCACAAAAGGGACGCCGAAGCGCAACCCATAAGGGGACTCATTCGACCAGCACCGCTTCGACGACGGCCGTGCTGACCCCGTAGTCGCTGCCCACCGCCGTGCCCGCGGCCGCGGAGGCGGACACGGTCAGCGACCCGCAGGCAAGGGTCCCGGCCAGCATGCTCGTCCCGTTGTGCGCGTAGGTGCACGTGCCCGGCCAGTACACGGAGCCGAGAAGCCAGGCCTGGGCGGTCGTGCCCTTGAGCGCGATCTGCCCCGTCGTGCTCGAAGGCGCCCAGACCAGCAGGTTCCAGCAGGCGCGGTCGCCCGCGGGGCACCAGGCGGAGCCGGGGCAGCTCGCGTCTCCGGCCGGGGCCGAGGAGCATGGCGCGCCGAACCACGTGTAACTCCCGCCGGCCGAGTCCGCGGGCGCGTTCGGAGGGCACGCGGAAAGTGAGCAGGGCTGGGAGCCGAACTGGCAGCTGGCCGCGGCGCAGCTCGCGCCTCCTCCGGCTGCGCAGGTGCCGCTCGAGAAGCCTGCGGAATTGACGAACTCGATCGTGACGTCGCGCGCCAGCAGCGTTCCCCCGTTCAGGCAGATCCCGCCGCCGCCGGCGAAGCCCGAGCCGTTGAAGTAGTAGAACCCGGGGTCGAGGACGGCGCCGCCGCCTCCCGCGGCCGCAGGCTTGAAAGTTGCGATCACGTTCGCCCACTGGGTGGCCTGGCTTGCCGACACGGTCTCGCTCGCGATCCCGATCGGCAGGTTGAGGGCGTATTCGGCGCCGTATCCGTTGGTCGCGTCGTTGACGGTGTTCGTCCAGCCCGCTCCAGGGCTGTAGGTCTGACCGGCGGCGATCGTGAACGCCTCGTCGGTGATCGCGAGCTCACCGGCGACCGTGGTCACGCCGGCGGTTGCGTTGACGGCGGTGGGGGCGGCGACCGGGACCACGGTCGATCCCGTCTGGTCGAGTGGAGCGGCGGCGGCACCCGACCACTCGCTCAGCTGGACTTCGCCGAAAGCGGTGGCCGGGTTGAGGGCAAACTGTGCCGACGAGATGCCGCCGGGATTGCTCGGGTAGTACCAGATCTCCACCCTTCCCGCTCCCACCTGGTCGGCGTTGGTCGCGAAAACCCAGCCCGCGGGCTGCGTGGACTTGTTCGGCGACTCGTCAGACGTCAGCGTGGCGACGAGCAGGGTGCCGGCGGCGCTGGGCGCCGGAAGCGTGCCGGTGACGAAGTGGCGCTGCCTGGCGCTCTCGGGTCCGATCTGCCTGTTCGTGATTCCGCTGCCGCTCACCGTCGAAAGGTTCAGGTAGCCGTAGCAGCTCGGCTTGAAGTGGTAGAAGCCGCTCGCGTCCTTGGCCGCCGGTGACGGGCCGAGGCCGGTGCCGACCACCGTGCCCCCGGCGGTGATATTGGGATAGACGCCGGCCGGGTTGCACGCGGCGCCCAGGGGCCCGCCGGCGTTGTTCTGCAGGGTGGCGATCGCCGCGGGGTCGGTGTTCGGCTCAGGCGGAAGCGTGGAGGACAGAGGGGCGACCGGCTGAGGAGCGGTTCCACCCGCGCACGGGTTGGCGTTGACGGCGGCGTCGCCGGCGGAAAGGAAGGCGCTTGTGCCGCTCGCTCCGCACCCCATCGCGACGTGTCCCGACACCTCGAAGCCGTCGGCGCACACGGCGTTGGACGAGCCGGAGGTGGACCCGGCGACGCACGATCCGCCGCCGCCGACCCACGTCTGGCCGCCGTTGTAGACGGACACGTTGCCCAGGTCGGAGTACGTGCTGGAGGCGACGTCAAACCGGCTGTGGGCGTAGATCGCGCAGCCGCCGGCCAGCGTGATCGTGTTCGACGCGACGACGCTGCCCTGGACGTTGAACTGTCCGCCCGTGCACGAAAGCGTGGTCGCGGAGACCGCCGGCGCGGAGCCGCTGAGCTGTTGCGCCACCGCGCGCCGGGTCACGTTGGTGTTCGACGCGCCCATGTAGCTTCCGAAAGAGATGGGCAGCGCCAGGGTCAGGATGACCTCGACCTGCTGCTGGTGCGCGCGGTAGGGGTAGTGGATCGTCTCGGTGATGCCGGGGCTGAACGTGTCCGTGCCCGTGTAGCCGCCGGCGCACGTCCCGGCGCCGATGCTTAGCACACCGGTGCGGGTGCGCTGGGTGGCGACGAAGTTGTCCGCCTCGGTGATCACCGTGCCGGCCGAGCCGGCGGTGCAGCCGACACCGATCTTCATCGCGGCGTCGAGCGCCGCCTGGTCCGCCAGCTGCTGGAGCTGGTTGCGCTGCCACTCGACCGAACCCGTGAGGAGGATCAGCGCGGCGGAGCCGATCAGAGCGACGAGCCAGACGGCGACGATCACGAGCACCTGTCCCTTCTCGCGGCGTCGGCCCATCAGTACTCGAGCCTCGTCACGGTCTGGGAGTCGAATGTGATCGAGCTCGGGATGCCGAGCAGCGTGTTGAGGACGGGCTTCCACTGGAGCTTCAGGTCGACGACGGCCCACTGGTGCCCCGGCGTGCGCACCGCCGCGCCGTTGACCCCGGCGCACGCCGGACAGCTCCAGCGCGGGTTGGGGTTGCCCGGCGTCGAGTCCAGCTCGTAGATGAACACGTAGACCGTGCTCGCGTTGATCGCTCCCGTCAACGTGATGGTGCCGGGCAGCAGCGGGTTCGCGTTGGCGACGTAGGTCCCGTAGCTGGGCGCGCTCGAGATCGCGGTCGAGTCCTGGTACACGACCGCCATGCCGAGCGGGTCGAGCTGGTGAGGACCGTTCGTGAGCGGGCCGAGGGTGCATGGCGTGGCGAGCGCGGTGCACGTCGGCGACAGCGTGTTGGAGCCGTTGTAGTAGACGAGTGCCGCCTGGCGCGCCGTGTCGCGCGATGCGCCCTGGAGCGTCGTGTAGATGAGGAGACCGCGCCCCAGGTCGACGGTCGCGCCGATCAACAGGAACAGCACGGGCGCGATGAGCGCGAACTCCAGCAGGGCCTGCCCGAGCTTCCAGCTACGCATGGAGATCACCAGGCGGTCGTGGCTCGGCTCGACCCCGTGATCGTGATGCCGCCGCCAAGGATGTTGAGGTCGCTGAAGCCGTAGTAGACGTAGACGTCGACCTCGGACTGGTAGAGCGTGGGGATGGAGCCGCTGCAGTTGGCGCTGGTGCCGCAGTAGACGGCGACGACGGCCTGTCCCGCTACCGGTGTGGTGTAGTCAACGCCGGCGACGAACGGCGGCGCGTGGTTGACCTGCGTCGGGCAGGCGACGTTGGTGGTCACGGCGGCGAGGTCGGCCGTGACGAGATTGCACATGGCGGCGAGGCCGGGCCCGTTCGTCGCCGAGGTCTTGCCGGCTACGTACCTCGCGCCGTCACGCGCGGCGTCGGAGGTCTCCATGGCGAAGGCATAGCCGCGGCCGAGCTCGAGCACGCCGGCGACGAGGACCATGAGTACCGGGAGCGCCAGCGCGAGCTCGACCAGCGCCTGGGCTTTCTGCCGGTGTCGGTCATCCATCGAGCTTCAGGTTCGCCGCGACCACCCGCGCGATCTCGACCGATCCGCGCGAGACCGTCGAGTTCGGGTCGTGCTGGATGACGAGACCCCCGGCGAGCGTCGAGTCCTCGGGCCTGGAGTCGTCGAACCCGACGACCACCGACATCTTGCGGCCGAGGATCGACTCCACCGCCGCGCGGTCGAGGGGAGGATGTGGGGAGCGCTGGTTGAGCACGATCTCGACCCGGTTGTCGGGCACGTTCATGATGTCGCGGAAGATCGCGAGCGACCGCCTCGCGTCGGTCATCGCCGCGATCTCCGGGGGCACGATCATGACCAGGCATTCCGCCCGCTCGATCGCGGCCAGGGAGGCCTCGGCGAGCGAGGTGCCGACGTCGACCACGATCACCTTCTGCCAGTTGACCACCACGTCAAGAACGCGGCCGACGAGCTCCCCGGTCAGCGTGTCGACCTCTTCCGGCCGCAGCGTGCCCGGCAGGACGCCCATCCCGGTCTTGTGGTTGACGATGTTGCCGCGCAGCACGGCCTCGAAGTCGACCTGCGCCGCCTTCGACGCGCTGGCGATCGAGCCGGTCGCGATCAGGTCGGCGAAGAGCGCCGCGTGGCCGAACGGCGCGGCGAGGTCGATCAGGAGCACCTGCCGGGGGAACTTGCGCGCCAGCGCCGCCGCGGTGTTCAGCGCGAGCGTCGTCGTGCCGGCGCCGCCCTTGGCCGAGAAGACGGCCACGATGGCCGCCGCTTCGCGGGCCGAGCTCTGGGCGGCGATGGCGGCCGCGCGCGACAACTCCTGCTCCCAGAGCTTGTCGAGCATCAGGGCCACCTTCTCGACGTCCGCACCGAGACCCTCCATGAGACCGTCCCGGTCGAGCGTCAGCAGCACCGCGTCGGTCAGACCGTAGATGCTGGTGACGTAGCGGTCGCCGGTGCGAGGCGCCGGCAGGATGACCATGTCGCCCGGAACCGGCCGACGCGTCAGCAGCACCTTGCCGCCTGGCTCGGTGACCGACTCCTCGACCTGCCCCGAGGCGAGGAACACGACGATGTCGCCGCCCTGGCCGCCCAGGCGGAGGGTGTCTCTGGCCGCCAGCGCGACCGCGCGCATCCGCCGCGCGACGGCGCGCAGAACACCGTCGTTCAGCTCTGAGAAGACGGCCGACATCTCCAGGATGCGCATCCGCATCTGGACTGCCGACGGCGTCTCGTCTCCGGCGGGCCGGCTGTTGGTGGCGCCCACCTGGCGTGCCTCTTCCTCCCGCGCCCGCTGTAACGTTTCGGGGGCCTCGCGGGCGTTCAAAACGCGGATACTGTAGCGCGCTCCCCCCAGATGGACTCCCAGCTTCGCAGCAATGGCTCGAATACGCGCCCGAACCTGCCGGCGGCACCACGCCAGGCCGCCAGGTCGAGGGTGGCGGGGCGGGTTGAGCGAGTGCTTAACACAGCCCTCGACGGCGAGCGCGCCGCGGTGCTCAACGTGACCACCGCGGAGATGCTGTCGGAGGCGGAGGCGGTGGCGTCGGTCGTCGGGGCTGCCCTCGACCGCCCGGGCGTCGGGGTGATGGGGCACTGGCTGACCCAGGAGCTGCTCCGGAGGTCCCGGCTGCACGAGGAGCTGCTCAACGCACTGGCCAGCCCGAACCCGGTGACCCGGGCCCGGGCCGCTCGCCTTTGCGGCGCGGCGCGGATGACCGACGCCGCGATCTGGCTTGCCGACCTTCTCCAGGACCCCAACCCGGCCGTGCGGGAGGCCGCTGTGCGCTCCCTGTCGCAGCTCGGCGGTCGGCGCGCCGTCGAGGCTTTGATGGACTGCGGCGAGAGGATCCCCCTCTACCGTCTCGCCATCGCCCTGGCGAGGGCCGCCTCCGACGTCGACATCGAGGCGCTGATGCGCAAGCCCGCGAACGAGCGCGCGGCGGTCGCCACCGTGCTCGCGTGCGGCCTGCGCCACGACGTGCTGCGCGTCTCGCCGCTGCTCGGCATCGCGCACGACCGGAGGTGGCCGAAAAAGGTCCGCTTCGCCGCCTGCAAGGCGCTGGCGACCATCGGCGACCGGGCGGCGGCCGACGGCTTGAAGCGACTGGCGCTCGACGACCCGGACGTGGACGTCAAAGGCGCGGCCGAACGCGCCCACCGCAGGCTCGTGAAGCGGGCGGTGGGGCGGTGAAGCTCGCCCGATGAAGCTGTCAGAGCGGTTCGACCGCCGCTACCAGCAAACGCCGGCCGCCCAGGCGCCGCAGGCGCCCGCGCCGGCAGCGCCCCCGGC
>JBKPCW010000147.1:0-3918 GCA_046727555.1 Candidatus Dormiibacterota bacterium
CGAGAAGGCGGGCCTGCCGCCGGAGGCCAAGCGCGAGGCCGACCGGGAGATCTCGCGCCTGGAGCGCATCCCGTCGGCGTCGCCGGAGTCGTCGGTGATCCGGACGTACCTGGAGCTGATGGTCTCGCTGCCGTGGAACGCGTCCACCGGCGGTGAGGTCGACGTCAAGAAGGCGCGCCAGATCCTGGACGCCGACCACTACGACCTCGACAAGGTCAAGCAGCGCATCGTCGAGCACCTCGCCGTGCGGCGCTTGAAGCAGGAGCGCGGCTCGACCAACCGCGGCCGCGAGCCCATCCTGTGCTTCGTCGGCCCCCCGGGCGTCGGCAAGACGTCGCTGGGTCACTCGATCGCGCGCGCCATGGGACGGAAGTTCGCCCGCGCCTCCCTGGGCGGCGTGCACGACGAGGCGGAGATCCGCGGCCACCGGCGGACGTACATCGGCGCCATGCCCGGTCGCATCCTGCAGGCGATCCGGCGCGCGGAGTCCAACGACCCGGTGTTCATGCTCGACGAGGTCGACAAGATCGGCGCCGACTGGCGTGGCGACCCGTCCTCGGCGCTGCTGGAAGTGCTCGACCCGGAGCAGAACAAGGACTTCCGCGACAACTACCTCGACGTGCCCTTCGACCTGTCCAAGGTGATGTTCATCACCACCGCGAACTCGCTGGAGACCATCCCGCCCGCCCTGCGGGACCGGATGGAGGTGCTGCACCTCTCGGGCTACACCGAGGAGGAGAAGGTGCAGATCGCCGAGCGCTTCTTGATCCCAAAGCAGCTCGAGGCGCACGGCCTGCGGCCGGGCGAGATCGAGGTCCCCGAGGCTGCGGTGCGGCTGATCATCCGCGAGTACACGCGCGAGGCCGGCGTGCGCAACCTGGAGCGCGAGATCGCCTCCATGATCCGCCGCGACGTGGCCGAGATCGGTTCGGGCAAGCGGCTGAAGAAGGTCGACGACGTCAAGAAGGTGCGCGCGGCCCTGGGCAAACGGCGGTTCTTCGACGACGTCGCCGAGCGCATCGACCGGCCGGGCATCGCGACCGGTCTGGTGTGGACGCCGACCGGCGGCGAGATCATCTTCGTCGAGGCGACGCTCACTCCGGGCAAGGGCGAGCTCAAGCTCACCGGCCAGCTGGGCGAGGTGATGAAGGAGTCGGCCGCGGCGGCCCTGTCCTACCTGAAGTCGCGCGCCGACGACATCGGCATCGACCCCTCGCTGTTCGACAAGAACGACATCCACGTGCACGTGCCGGCGGGGGCGCAGCCGAAAGAGGGGCCGTCGGCCGGCGTGACGGTGCTGACCGCGATGGCGTCGATCCTCACCGGCCGCCCGGTGCGCGACGACGTGGCGATGACGGGCGAGATCACGCTGCGCGGCCGCGTGCTGCCCATCGGCGGCGTCAAGGAAAAGGTCCTGGGGGCGCACCGTGCGGGCCTCCGCCGCGTGTTGATCCCGGCCCACAACGAGGCCGACCTCGACGACATCCCCGCCGACCTGCGCAAGGAGATGCAGTTCGTGATGCTGCAATCGATCGACCAGGTCCTGCGCGAGGCGCTGGTCTCACGGCGGCCGTTGGTCGTGGGCGCGAACGGAAGGGACGGGCTGCGGACTAACGGCGCTGCGCGCGCTGCAGGATCCAGCCGTGCGCGGCCAGCTCCTCCGAATCGTCGAGGTGCGAAAGCGAGGCGTCGCCCCGTCTCCTGAGCGCCGCGCTGATCACATGGTCGGCGAGATGAGGGTTCTTGGGCAGCAGCGAACCGTGCATGTAGGTGCCGATGATGCCTCCGCCGCCGAGCAGCTGGACGGCGCCTTCGGTCCCGTCCGAGCCGTTGTTCCCATGGCCGTTCAGGACCTTGCCCAGCGGCTTTGCTTCGGCGCCGAGGAAGGTACGCCCGCTGTGGTTCTCGAATCCGACGAGCGTCCTCGGCGTGAGGCTCAGGTCCTTGCTCGACTCGACGACGACGTCGCCGATGAAGCGCTTCTTCCCGGCCCGCGTGGTCACGTCGAGCATGCCTATGCCGTCGAATCGCTCGCCGTCCGCCGTCTGGTAGTAGTGGCCCAGGAGCTGATAGCCGCCGCACACCGCCAGGATCTGCGCGCCGCCGTCGACCGCTGACTTCAACGCCTCTTGCTTGTGCTCTCTCAGGTCTTCGTAGATCAGCGCCTGCTCGCGGTCCTGGCCGCCACCGAAGAAGAAGACGTCGACGTCCGCCATCTGGCCGTTTGCCGGCCCGCGCTGGAGATCGACAACCTGGGCCTGAAGGCCGTGCCACTCGGCACGCTTCAGCAGCGTGAGAATGTTGCCGCGGTCGCCGTAGATGTTCATCAGGTCGGGGTAGAGCCACCCGATGGTGAACCTCATGTTTCCCAGTATGGCTGCGCCCAGCCGCGCTTCACGAGCTCCGCGCGGAGGTCGAGCATCGCCGTGTAGGTGCACAGGACGTGAGCGGTGTCGCCCTCGTTGGTGTCCTTGATCAGGACGTCGAGCGCCTTGCCGGGGTCGGTCTGCGGCTCGTCCGCCGCGACGCCCGCGTACTTGAGGCGGACCGCGAGGTCATGCGCGCGGTTCCCGGCCGGGATCACGACTTTGGCCTTGCCCTTCAGCTGCTCGAAGTCGACGTCCCAGATCCACGAGACGTCGGTGCCATCCGCTTTGCGGTCGTTGAGGCCGAGGAGAAAGTTCGTGCCGCCGGCCAGGTCCACCGCCGTGCGCACGGTCTCGTTGAAGCCTGCCGGATTCTTGCTGAGGACGAGGATCAGGTGGCGGCCGCGGAAGTCGATCCGCTCCTGCCGGCCGAACGCGGCCTTGAAGGTCTTGAGCCGCTCGGCGATGTAGGTCGCGTCGAGGCCGAGGCTGCACGCGGTCGCGTACGCGGCGAGCACGTTGTAGCAGTTGTAGAGGCCGCCAAGCGGCATCTCGATCCGGGTCCCCTGGATCGTCAGCGCCAGCCTGTCGAAGCCGTCGAGCTCGATGTCGGTCGCGGCGAGGTCGGGCTTCGGTCTTTCGAAGTCACCGTTGGGGCATCTGTAGATCCCGTCGTGGCCGACGTAGACGGCGCTGAAGACGAGGCTTGCGCCGCACCGCGGGCACGTGCGCGCGTCGGCGGCGTGCGGAAGCTCCTTGCTCGCGACGCTCGTGGCTTCGAGACCGAACCACGTGGGGCGCTGCGGCAGGTTCAGGCCTATCTCGGCCACGCGGGGATCGTCGGCGTTGAGGATCACGTGCGCGTCGTCTTTCATCTGGCCCAGCGCCTTCTCGATCTTCCGGGCGATCGATTCGAGCTCGCCGTAGCGGTCGAGCTGGTCGCGGAACAGGTTGAGGACCAGGGTCGCCCTGGGGTGGATCTCCTCGACCGCCCGCGGCAGGCTCGCCTCGTCGATCTCGAACACGCCCCAGTCCGCCTTGAGGCGCCCGTCGGCGCCGGCCCTGCCGACCGCTGCCGCGGTGACGCCATAGATGAGGTTCGCGCCCGCGCGGTTGCTCACGACGCGCTGGCCGACGCCTTCGAGCAACCACGTGACGAGGCGCGCGGTGGTCGTCTTGCCGTTGGTGCCGGTGATCACGACCGACCCGTGCGTGAGGTCCGTGGCCAGGCGCGTGAGGATCCGGGGGTCGATCACCCTTGCCACGTCGCCGGGCAGCGTCGTGCCTCCACCCCGGCGGGTGACGCGGCTCAGGGTGCCCGTCGCCTTCCCGGCCCAAACCGCGACCGTCTTGCGGATGCTCATCTAGTGACCGCGGTCCAGCAATCGAGGTCGGCGACCGCCTTCTCCGCCACCGGCCGTGAGCTCGTGGTCTTGAAGAACGCCGAGCCGCTGCCCGTCATGCGCCAGCCGTCGCCGAGGCTCTGCGCGAACTCTTTGAGTCGCGGCTCCACGTGCTCGGCCGCCCGTCGCAGGTCTTCGCCTTTCACCTC
>JBKPCW010000148.1:0-8611 GCA_046727555.1 Candidatus Dormiibacterota bacterium
CCTTGAAGCCGACCGCGCCGGCCGCGGCCAAGCCCTCGAGCTGGTCCGGTGTCGAGCTGGAGCGGATCAGGCCCCACAGGCCGAAGTCGACGCGCGCCTTGCTGTGCGCGAGCGCGGCCTTCGCCTCGAGGACCCCGGCGCTGTCGACGGCCGGCACCGTGTTGGGCATGTCGAGAACGGCGGTGACGCCGCCCTCGGCGGCGGCGGCGGTGAGGGTGGCGAAGTCCTCCTTCTCGGGAAAGCCCGGGTCGCGGCTGTGGACGTGGACGTCCACCCCGCCGGGCAGGACGTAGAGACCGGCCGCGTCGACTGTCTCGGCGCCCGGCGCCTCGATGCCTGGCTCGACGCGGGTGATGACGCCGTCGGCGACCTGAACGTCGGCTTCCCGCGGACCCTCGGGGGTGTAGACCGTGCCGCCACGAAACAGGAGCTCAGTCAAGAGTCAGATCGGTGATCCGAAACAGCGGCGAGTAAGGAATCCGTGCTTCGCGGATGTTCTCTTCGCCGCCTTCCCCCCGGTCCAGCACCACCACAAGATGGATGACCTCGAGACTGGCGTTTCTCAAAGCCTCGATGGAGCGCAGCGAGTCACCGCCGGTCGTCACCACGTCTTCGATCACGGTCACGCGCTCGCCCGCATGGAATCGCCCTTCGAGCTCCTTGGCGGTCCCGTAGCCCTTCGGCTCCTTCCGCACGAGGATCAGCGGAAGGCCCGTCTCCATCGATACCGCGCCTCCGAGCAAGACGGCGCCGAGCTCGGGCGCGGCCAGCCTCTGCGTCTCCCTGGGCACCAGCTCGGCGAGATGCGCGCCGAGGCGCCTCAACAGCTCGGGCTCGGTCTCGAAGAGGAACTTGTCGAAGTACCGGTTCGAGCGCTTGCCCGAACGCAGCACGAAGTCGCCTTTCAGATAGGAGGCCGCGACCAGGTCGCGCGCCAGGGCCTCCCGCCCCGCAACCACGATGTCAATCTAGCGGATAGAAACACGCCGCCAGGTGATCCTGGCCGAAGGATTCGAGGGGCGGAACCTCTTCCGCGCAGTGCTCCCTGGCGCGGGGACACCGCGTCCGAAACCGGCACCCCGATGGAGGGTCGACAGGCGACGCCACGTCGCCCTGGAGGAGGACGCGCTCGCGGCGCAGCTCGATCTTGGGGTCGGGGATCGGGATCGCCGAGAGCAGCGAGCCGGTGTAGGGATGGCGAGGCCGCCGGTAGAGCTGAACCCCCGGCGCCGTCTCCATGATCTTGCCGAGGTACATGACGGCGATCCGGTTCGAGATGTGCTTCACGACCGAGAGATCGTGCGCGATGAAGAGATAGGTGAGCTTGAACTTCGCCTGCAGGTTCTCGAGCAGGTTGATGATCTGGGCCTGGATCGAGACATCGAGGGCGGAGATCGGCTCGTCGCAGACGATGAACTCCGGCTCGACGGCCAGCGCTCGGGCGATGCCGATGCGCTGACGCTGGCCGCCCGAGAATTCGTGCGGGTAGCGGTCGGCGTAACGCGGGTTCATGCCGACGACGCGCAGCAGCTCGCGGATGCGATCCTGCCGCTCCTTGCCCCGCGCGAGCCGATGGACGTCGATGGGCTCGCCGATGATGTCGCCTACCGTCTGGCGGGGGTCGAGCGAGGCGTAAGGGTCCTGGAAGATCATCGCCATCTCGCGGCGCAGCGCGCGGAGCCTTCCGCCGCGGATGTGCGTGATGTCCTGGCCTTTGAAACGGATCGAGCCGGCGGTCGGCTCGAGCAGGCGGATCACGGTCCGGCCGAGCGTCGATTTGCCGCAGCCCGACTCGCCCACCAGGCCGACCGTCTCGCCCGCCCTGATCTCGAGGTCGACGCCGTCGACCGCGTGCACGTGGCCGACCGTGCGCTGCAGCACTCCGGACGCGACGGGGAACCAGACCTTGAGGTCGCTCACGCTGACGAGCGGGTCGTTCGCGGTCCACGCCATGGTCAGCTTCTGGACGGCCGTCTCAGCCACCTTTCAGCTCCGTTCCCGACTGGGTGACAAAGCAAGCCGCGCGCTGGGTCTCGCCGACCTGCAGCAGCGAGGGCACGTCGCGCGCGCAGCGCTCGACCCGAAACACGCAGCGCGGATTGAAGGAGCACCCGGCCGGCAGGTCCACGAGGCTCGGCGGCAGGCCTTCGATGGGCTTGAGAGGCTCGTGGCGCTCGGCGTCGAGGCGCGGGATCGAGCGCAGCAAGGACCACGTGTAGGGATGCTTCGGATGGGCGAACACGTCCACGGTCGGACCCGCCTCGACGATCTTGCCCGCGTACATCACCAGCAGGCGCTGGCACATGCCGGCGACGACGCCGAGGTTGTGGGTGATGAGTATCGTCGCCGTGCCGAACTCGCGGTTGACATCGCGGAGCAGGTCGAGGATCTGGGCCTGGATCGTCACGTCGAGCGCGGTCGTCGGCTCGTCGGCGATGAGCACCTGCGGAGTCGTGGTCAACCCCATGGCGATCATGGCCCGCTGGCGCATCCCGCCCGAGAACTGGTGCGGGTAATCCTTTGCCCGCGAGGCCGCGACCGGGATGCCGACGCGGCCGAGCATGCTCACCGCGCTGTTGAGCGCCTTCCTGGCGTCCCACCCGTTGTGCAGCTGCGTCGGCTCAGCGACCTGCCAGCCGACCCGGTACACCGGGTTGAGCGAGGTCATCGGGTCCTGGAAGATCATCGCGATCTCCTTGCCCCGGATCTCGCGCATCTCGTATTCGCTCAGGCGGGTCAGGTCCTGGCCCTTGAACTTCACCTTGCCGCCGACGATCCGTCCCGGCCGCTGCAGGCCCATCAGGCTCAAGGCGGTGACCGACTTTCCACATCCCGACTCACCGACGATGCCCAGGGTCTCGCCCGGGTGGAGTTCGAACGAGACTCCGTCGACCGCCTTGACGACGCCCTCCTTGGTCGAAAAGACGGTGCGCAGGTCCTGGACCTCGAGGAGCGGCTGGGTCACCTCAGTGTGATTTCAGCCGTGGGTCGAAGGCGTCGCGGACGGCGTTGCCGAACAGGTTCGAGGCCAGCACCGTCATGAAGATCGTGATCCCGGGCAGGGCGACGAGCCATCCGGAGCGGAAGAAGTAGCTCTGCGCGTTGGTGAGCATGTTGCCCCAGCTAGGCGTCGGCGGCTGGATGCCCAGGCCGAGGAAGTCGAGCGCCGCCTCGACCAGGATGATCTGGCCGACACCGAGGCTCGCTGCGACGATCAGCACCGGCAGGACGTTCGGCAGCAGGTGGCGAATCATCATGCGCGCGTCGCTGGCCCCGATGGAGCGCGTGGCGAGGATGAAGTCGCGCTGCTTCACCGAGAGCACCTCGCCGCGCACGAGCCGGGCCACGCTGCCCCAGCCGACCGAGGCGACGATGGCCGCCAGAGTCACGGCATTGGGCCGGATCAGGATCGACATGAGGATGAAAAGGAAGATGGCCGGGATCGCGAGCACCATGTCGACGAACCGCATCAGGACATCGTCGATCCACCCGCCGTAGTAGCCGGCCACCATGCCCACGAACGTGCCGACGGTGAGCGACATCGCCACCGTCAGGAACGCGACGCCGAGCGACACTCGGGCCCCCCAGATGAGCCTGGTCAGGGTGTCCCGGCCGAGCTCGTCGCTGCCGAGGATGTGCCCGGCACCGCCGGGACGCGCGAACGTGGAGTCGAGGTTGATGGTCTGGGGCTGGAAGTGGGTCAGGACCGTCGACAGCAGCGGCGCCATGATCGCGATCAGGGCGAAGACGACGATCAGGGCGCCGGCCGCCACGCCCAGCCGGTTGGAGCGCAAGCGCTCCCACGACTCGTTCCAGTAGCTCTGCGCGGGCCGGCCGGCGGCGGTCTCTACCCCGGCGGCCGGCAGATCGAGCTCGGCGACGCGGCTGGGGCCGATCATGAGGGGGATTTCATCCGTAGCGGATCCTCGGATCCAGCACGCCGTAGAGCAGGTCGGCGAGCAGGTTGCCGGCGATGACCAGGAGCGTGGCGAAGAACGTCACGCCCATGACCGTCGTGTAGTCGTACTGCAGAGCCCGCTCGAAGGCGAGCTTGCCGATGCCGGGCCAACCGAACACGACCTCGACGACGAGACCGCCGCTCACCAGGCCCGGGAGCTCGAGCCCGATCAGCGTGATCAGCGGGATGAGCGCGTTGCGAAGGCCGTGCAGGTATACGACGCGGCGTTCGCTCATGCCCTTGGCTCGCGCGGTGCGGATGTAGTCCTGGGACAGGACCTCGAGCATGCTCGAGCGGATGAAACGCGACCACGTGGACATGTAGAAGAACGACAGGACCGTGGCCGGCAGGATCAGGTGCTGGAGCCGGTCGAGGATGTCGCCGCCGTTGAAGGCACTGAAAGCTCCGCTCGACGGCAGCCACGGCAACCCGTGCTGCTCGAGCGTGACCGAGAAGATGAGGATGAGCATCAGGCCCATCCAGAACTGGGGGACCGCGAACCCGGCGACCGAGACGACCGTGAGCGCGTGGTCGGTCTTGCTGCCGCGGCGCAGGGCCCCCATGACGCCCAGGGGGACCGCCACGACGACGCCGATCACGATCGCGGTCGCGGTGAGCTCGATGGTGTTGGGAAGGCGCTCGAGGATGTGGCTCGTGACGGTGCTGCCGTCGATCATCGAGCGGCCGAAGTCGCCGTGGATTGCGTTCCACAGCCAGGTCGCGTACCAGACCAGCGGTGGTTCGTCCAGCCCGAGCTGGGCCCGCAGCCGCGCGATGTCCTCGGGCCGCAGCGCCGGGTTCAGGTCGATGCCCGGCACGTAGCTGCCGCTCGTCGTCTTCATCAGGGCGAGCGTGATCCCGGTCACGCCCAGGACGACGACGATGGAGGCGAGGAACCGCCGGGCGACGTACTTGGCGAGCATCTGCCCTTACGTATTAAACCCGGCGGTTCTCCGAATACTCCTCCGTCTTCAAATCACTTGCCGTCGGTCACCCAGACCGTGTGGTTCCACGCGCGGTTGCCGTACTGGTTGAACGGCCCGAAGCCCGTGTTCTGGACGCGCTTGTTGACGCCCCAGATGCCGGTGTTGAACAGGATCACGGGCGAGGGGACCTCGTCCGACATGATGTCCTGGAACTGGTTGTACAGGTCCTTGCGCTTGTTCTTGTCCAGGGTCGCCAGGGCCTGGTCGAGGATCGAGTCGACCTGGTCATTCTTGAAGTCCGCGCCGTTGAATCCGCCTGGGACCGCGTTGCGGGAGTGGTAGAGGGGCGCCTCGTCGGGGTCGTTGGACCAGTTGAAGCCGACCAGGAACATGTCGAAGGTGCGGATGCTGACGATCTGGCTGACCAGCTGGGGAAACTGGATCAGCGATGGCGTCGCTTCGACGCCGACGTCCTTCCAGGACTGCTGCATCACCTGGAGCATCGACTCGCGCTGCTTGTTGCCGGCGTTGGTGATCATCGTGAACTTGAGCTTGAGGTCGCCCTTGGCCCGAATCCCGTCCGCGCCCTTCGCCCAACCGGCGCCGTCGAGCAGCTGCTCGGCCTTGCCCTTGTCAAACGTGTACAGGACCTTCGGCTTGTCCTTGTAAGCCCACGAGGTCGGCGGCTCGACCGAGTTGGCGACCTTGCCGTGGCCGAAGAAGATGGCCGAGACGATCTGGTCGCGGTTCAGGGAGAAGAGCAGTGCCTGCCGCACCGCCTTGTCCTGGAAGAGCTTGCCCGCGTTCGTGGCCGGATTCAGGTTGTAGGCGTAGAAGGTGAAGGACGGGACCGGGAACTCCGTCATCGCCACCGAATCGGTGGTCTTGAGGTTGTCGTACTGGCCAGGGTCGACTGGGCCGATGTCGATCTCGCCTGTCTTGAGCTGGTTGGTGACCGCCACGGAGTCCGGCAGGACCTTGTAGATCCACTGGTCGAGGTAAGCCGCACCGGCGTAGTAGCCGTCGTTGCGCGCCATCGTCACCTGCTGGCCCTTGTCCCACTTGACGAACTTGAAGGCGCCGTTGGAGACCGTCGGCGCGCTGTTGAAGTCGGCGGAGTTGAGGGCCTTCCCGTCCAGGTTGCCGAGCACGTGCTTCGGCAGGATGCCGTACAGCCCGTGGCTGGCGAGGAACGGCGCGTAGACCTGAGTGGTCGTGATGACCACGGTCTGCTTGTCGGGCGTGTCGATGCCCTTGATGTACTTCGACAGGTCGCCGCGCCGCGGCGAGGCGAAGTCCTTGTACTGGTCGTCGTACGCCAGCGCGTAGGTGAACTTGACGTCGTCCGACGTCAGGTCCTGTCCGTCGGACCACTTGAGCCCGGAGCGGAGCTTGAAGGTGTAGACGGTGCCGTCGGAGGAGATCTTCGGCACGTCCTGCGCCAGCGCCCCGATGAGGTCCCCGTTCGCCTTCTGGTTCAGGAGACCATCGAACATGAGCCCGATGACCTGGTTCGACGCGGTGTCGCTTGAGAGCATGGAGTTGAACGTGCGGACGTCCGAGAAGTTGCCCTCGACCACGTGGCCGCCCTTCTTCGGGGTTGCGCTCTGGGTGCCTCCGCCGCCGGCGCAGGCCTCCAGGAACTCGATGCCCCCGGCAAGGAAGGTGAGGTAGGCGGCCGTGCCGCCCGCCCTCTTGAGGAAGTCCCTACGCGACCATTCGTCTAAGAACTTCTCGAACTGTTGAAACCCGCCGTCGTCCTCGTCTCGGCTCATCTTCGACCTCCCGTCACGCGCCCTTTTGCAGCCGGGCGCGGCGATTCCCCAACATGATTATGAAGATTTGTGGTTGATCGTCAAAAAAGGAGGCAATTGAGCGCCAAAGTCCAGATAGGCGTGGCCCGGGTGGTCCTCCACCTGCCCCGGTCAGGCTCGCTCAAAGCGAAGCGGCAGGTGGTGAGCGGCCTGCTGCGCCGGCTGCGGCAGGAGCTGAAGGTCGCGGCGGCCGAGGTCGGCGAGCTGGACCGGTGGCAGCTGGCCGAGATCGCGATCGTCACGGTGAGCGGCGACGGCCGCCAGGCGGACCGGGTGCTGGCCGCGGCCCTGTCCTTCGTCGAGGCGCACGCCGACGGCGCCCAGATCACGGACGTCTCGACGGAGCGGGTGCCGCTGTGAAAGCCGAGACGGTCGAGTCGTTCGTCGACGAGTTCGAGGCGACGCTGCCCTTCCCCCTCGACGCCTTCCAGCGCGAGGCGATCGAGAAGCTCGAGGTCGGCCGCGGCGGCGTGCTGGTCAGCGCCCCCACCTCGAGTGGCAAGACGATAGTCGCCGAGTACGCGATCTTCCGCGCCCTCAAAGACGGCGCCAAGGTCCTGTACACCACGCCGCTGAAGGCGTTGAGCAACCAGAAGTACCACGACTTCGTCCGCGCCTACGGCGAGGCGACGGTCGGGCTCGTCACCGGCGAGAACACGATCAACGACGACGCCGCGGTGGTCGTGATGACCACGGAGATCCTGCGCAACCTGATCTACGAGGACCCCGGCCGGCTCGACCTCGTCCGCTACGTCGTGCTCGACGAGGTGCACTACATCGACGACTTCCCCCGCGGCTCGGTGTGGGAGGAGATCGTGATCCAGGCTCCGCGCACGATCAAGCTCGTCGGCCTGTCGGCGACCATCGGCAACTACCGCGAGATCGCCGAGTGGATGGCCGAGAACCGCGGCGGCATGGAGACCGTCTTTCACGACGTCCGGCCGGTCGAGCTGAAGATGTGGCTCGCGATCAACAACCGCCTCTACCCGCTCTTCAAGGAGGACGGCGGGATCGACCAGCGCACCTGGAGCAAGGCGGCGCAGGAGGAGGAGGCGTCGTACCGCATCGGCGGCTACCGCGGCCTGCCCTCCAACGACCTGCTGCACGTCGTCGAGCAGCTGCGCGGGACAGAGATGCTGCCCGCGATCTACTTCATCTTCTCCAGGCGCGGGTGCCGCGAGGCGCTGCAGCGCTGCGCGTACCACGAGCTCGACCTGACGACGGCCGCCGAGAAGGAGGCGATCGACCGCGTCGCCGCCGAGCGCCTGCAAGGCCTCAAGGACCAGGACGAAGAGGCCCTGTTCCGGCGCATGGTCGACGCGCGGCTGCTGCGGCGTGGCCTGGCCGAGCACCACGCGGGACTCCTTCCCTACCACAAGGAGATGGTCGAGGAGCTCTTCCAGCGCGGCCTGATCAAGGTCGTGTTCGCCACGGAAACGCTGTCGCTCGGCATCAACATGCCGGCCCGCGGCGTGGTCGTGTCGTCGTTCACGAAGTTCGACGGCGTCAACTTCTCAACCCTGACCACAGGCGAGCTGACGCAGCTGATGGGGCGGGCGGGGCGGCGCGGCATCGACGTCATCGGCCACGGCGTGATCCTCAAAGAGGCGGACGTCGAAGTCGGGACCATCTACGAGGTGGCGATGGGCCCGACGCTCGTGGTCGAGTCGAAGTTTCTTCCCAGCTACAACATGGCGCTCAACCTGCTGCGCGTCTACACGCCGGAGGAGGCCGAAGGGCTGATGCAGCGCTCGTTCGGCCAGTACCAGAAGCGGCTGGCCGCGTCCGAGACCGAAGAGCGCCTGGTCAACGTCAGGGACAGGCTCGGCGACGCCAGGCGAATGTGGGACGACCCGCAGGTGTCGATCGAGGACGTAGGGCAGTACTTCAAGCTCGAGGAGCGCCGGCGCGCG
>JBKPCW010000149.1:0-16558 GCA_046727555.1 Candidatus Dormiibacterota bacterium
GGCGTCAACAGCATCAAGAGCAAGCTCGGCGCGCTGTCGCTCATCGGCGTCGCCGGCAACCTCGACGTCCAGAAGGCGGGCAACGTCTACCGGATCGAGTTCCAGGGCGGCCTGAAGGAGACCCCGATCCCGCTCCTGCTCACCGACCCGACGCAGCTCACCAACGGGGCCGGCGAGTCCGACACCCTGAACATCGTTGACTCCGGCTTCTCCGCGCCCGACACCGCGGTGCTCACATCCTCGTCGCTGACCGGCCTCGACATGCACACGCCGAACACAATCCAACAGCTCGTGCTCGACGCGACGAGCGGTTCGTTCACGCTCGACTACTCCTTCCCGGTCTTCCCCACCGGCCTGGTTGCAACGGCGGGCCTGGGCGGCACCCTGGGCGCGGGCGCGCACTACTACGTCGTCACCGCGATCGTCGGCGGGCAGGAGACGATCGCCTCCTCCGAGGCGTCGGCGGTGACGGCGGGAGGCGGCAGCGTGCAGCTGACCTGGATCGGGGTGGCCGGCGCGAGCGGCTACCGGATCTACCGCGGCGCCGCCGCCGGCGCGGAGAACGAGTACCTGGCCTCGGCCGGCGCCACATTCAACGACACTGGCGCGTCAGGGACGCCAGGCACGCCCCCGACGTCGATATCGCCGACGAACCTGGCCGCCACCGCCGGCGTGGGCGGGACCCTGAGCGCCGGCGTCCACTACTACGTCGTCACCGCCATCGTCGGCGGGCAGCAGACGATGGCGTCGCCGGAGGCCCTGGCCGTGACGGCGGCCGGCGGCAGCGTGCTGCTGACCTGGACGGGCATGCCCGGCGCGAGCGGCTACCGGATCTACCGCGGCGACAGCCCCGGCGGCGAGAACGTCTACCTGACATCGACCGGAAACAGCTTCACCGACACCGGCGGCGCGGGTGTCGCGGGCACACCGCCCACCTCCAGCCCCGTGGTCGCCACGGCGACGACCCCGTCGCTCCTGTACGGGATCGCCGCGTCGGCCCTCCAGCAGAAGCTCGAGATGCTGACCGGCCTGGGCATCGGCAACGTCGTGGTGAGCAAGAACGACGACATCTACACGATCCGCTTCCAGGGCACGCTCAGCGGCAAGACGGTGCTGCCGCTCGTCGCGCATGCGAGCCTGAGCAAGGCGGTGGAGCAGCTCGACGGCCATGTCATCACGGTGCCAGGCACGGCGAAGGTCACCGTGCGCGAGGCCGGCCACTCGTCCCCGGCCATCAACCAGGTCCAGGTCCTGACCGTCGACGCCACCGGCGGCTCATTCCGCTTGAATTTCCACGTCAACGGCGCGCCCTTCCAGACCGCGCCCATCCCCTTCAACGCCGGCGCCGAGCAGCTGCGGCAGGCGATCCAAAACGCGATCGCCGCCGGCCAGACCACAGACGCCAACCTGCAGCTGTACCTGAAGGACGCCATCGACGTCACCGTCGACCGCTACCCGGCCGGCAACTGGTACGTCGGCCACAACCTCGACATCTACGTCCTCGCCTTCCAGGGCACCCTGCGCAGGGTCGATCTCGGGCCGGGCCTGGACACGGTCGCCGTCGACGCCGGCGCGCTGACCGGGACGGCCTCGATCACCACCCGCATGGACGGGATCGACTACTACGGCATCGAGACTCTGGACATCGACACCGGTTCGGAGAGCGACATCTTCAACGTCCAGGGCACGACGCCGGGCAGCAACGGATTCAGCGGCGTGGCCGTCACCAACGTCAACGTCCATGCCGGCGACGACAAGGTGTTCGTCTCGTCGAACGCCGACCTCGACCAGTCGTCGTGGAGCCCGGTCGACTTCCTGACCGGAAACGTCGACGACGTCCGCGGCGCGCTGAACCTCGACCTCGGCACCGGCCGCCACCGGCTGTTCATCAGCGACGAGTCGGCCACGATCGGCGACCCCAACGTCCACATCACCGATGTCTTCCCCGGCGCGCCGACCGGTCTCGCGGCGAGCGCTGAGATCTGGGTCACTGGTCTGGCACAGGGCGGAATCTCCTACAGGGTCGACCCGGCGGGCAACCTGTACGACGGCGTCGCCTACTGGACCGGATCAGGCCACGACATGGTGACCGTCGACGGCACGCACGACCGGCCGGCGCCCGACGGCCTGGGTCACGCCACCAAGCGGACCACGACCATGCTCAACACCGGGCTGGGCGACGACACGGTGACCGCCAACCTGACCCTGGGACAGGACGGGTTCTTCGTCCTCAACACGTCGGGCGGCTCGGCGACCGGCGATCCATTCGCCCACTCCGCGGGCGGCGCCACCGACAACGACATCGTGAACGCGTCGGGCTCGTCGCTGCCGCTGGTCATATTCGGCGGCTTCGGCGACGACACGATCCGCGGCGGCTCTCAGAACGACATCATCCTGGGCGACATGGGCCGCGTCCAGTACGCGACCGTGGGCGCCCCGGACACGATGGTCGCCCAGTTCGGATACGGCGGCCGCGGCGACATGCTCAGCGACCAGGTCCTGGACCCGCGCTGGGTCTACTCCTTCGTGCCCGACCTGACTGTGGGCGGCCAGGACACGATCTACGGCAACGCCGGCGAGGACGTCCTGATCGGCGGCGCCGGGAACGACATGGTCGACGGCGGCCTCGGTGACGACCTGATCTTCGGCGACGCGGTGAAGCTGTTCCGCCGCGACGTCAACCCGTACGCGACCGGCGACATCACCAACCCGCGCTTCCAGACCCTGACCGGGACCCAGATCTACAGCCTGCTGAAGGCCAACCTTGGCCAGGCCCTCAACGACGGAACCCCGCGCAACTGGCGCGACGCCAACGGCACCTACGTGCCCGACTGGGCCGAGTACCTGATCCAGAACCTGTACCACTCGACCGACACGTCGCTCAGCCCCTCTGGCAGCTACGGCAGCGATTACATCGCCGGCGGCGCGGCCGACGACATGATCTTCGGTCAGCTCGGCGACGACGTCATCCAGGGCGACGGCTCGATCGACGTGCCGGCGACGAACACGCTGGTGTGCGTGGGCGACACCGTGGGTGCCTCGCACACGTCGTTCCAGATCCTCGTCGGGGCCTGCCGTGACGCCAGTAACAACCTGCTGATCAACGCGTCGAAGGACGATTTCGCGGGTTCCGACGGGTCCGACTACATTGAGGGCGGCGGCGGTCGCGACACAATCTTCGGCAACCAGGGCCAAGACGACATCATCGGCGGCAGCTCGAACCTGTTCACGCTGACGGCTGCCACGCAGCGGCCCGACGTCCCGAACATGATCTTCGGCGGCTCGGGTGGCGCTGACATCGTGCGCAACAACGCGGGCGCGACCGGGGCCACCGCGCACGCGCACGACTCCGACGCCATCGTCGCCAACAACGGCAACATCGTCCGCGTTGCCGTCACTGTCACGCCGCAGTCCGGTTTCGCGAAGTTCAACTACGACAACTACTCGGTCACCGAGCGGATCATCCCGCGGGCGATCAGCCTGCTCGACTACACGCCGGGTGGCCCGGACCTGCTCGGCTTGACCGCGCCTGTTGTGCCCGGTGACATCGGGGCGGGCGCCGTCGTCGGCGGCCAGGCTCAGGGCACCGAGATGCACGGTGGGAACGGCGATGACTTCATGTACGGCGGCGCCGGCAATGACGTGATGTTCGGCGACGGCCAGAACGACACGATGATCGCGGGCTACGGCAACGACTGGATGTCGGGCGGCACCGGCGACGACGGCATGCTGGGTGACGACGGCCGGCTGCTGACGAGTCGCGAGGGGCTGACCGAGCCGCTCATCGGTCTGACCACGGCGACGGCGCAGAGCATGATCGCCACAGGCGGCAACCTGCAGCAGGCGTTGATCAACGTCAACGGAGAGCTGCTCTACGCCGCGGTGCTCGTGCCCGACAACGTCGATCCGGTGACGCGCCCGCCGTTCACCCTCATGCCGAGGCCCCTGTTCGCCAGCGACGTCATGTACGGCGGCCTGGGCAACGACATGATGCACGCCGGTGCGGGTGAGGACGCCATGTCCGGGGCCGAAGCACCAGCGATCTCGTTCACGAACAACTACGGCCCGAGCGGAGCCAAGCTGAACAGCGCGCCCATCGAGAGCGATTACGCCCGGCCGCTCAACCCCGGCAATGTGCTCGGTTACAGCTCGGCGACGACGAAGTTCGCCCAGTACGACGCCAACGACCCGCTGCGGAAGATCATGCTCAACTGCGACGGGACACTGTTCAAGGGCACCGTGCCGTCAGCGTGCACGACCGAACCCGCGACCGGCCTGAACTGGCTGCTGAACTTCACCGCCTCCGAGGGTCCCCTGGACACGCAATGGATCCAGGGCCAGTCGACGTACCCCGCGGTGCCGACCGACGGCAACGACACGATGTTCGGCGACCTCGGCGACGACTGGCTCGTCGGTGGCACCGGCCGCGACAAGATGTTCGCCGGCTGGGGGGATGACGTGATCAACCAGGACGACAACCTGGACACGCACGGCGGCCTGAACGACCAGACGGACACCAACCCGTCGTACGAGGACCTCGGCTTCGGGGGCGCCGGCCGCGACGTCGAGATCGCCAACACCGGCGGCGATCGGATGATCGACTGGGTCGGCGAGTTCAACAGCTACCTGGTGCCGTTCTCGCCGTTCGGCATGAACATGATCAGCGACCAGATCCAGCCGGGCCTGCCGGAGTTCCTGTACGCGCTTTCCAGGAGCGATGGCGCCGACCAGACGCTGGCTGCCCGCTACGGCAGCGACCCGACGCGCAACGGCGAGCCGTTCGGCGAGATCGCGCTGGTGTTGAAGCAGGATGCTGCCTGGAACGACCAGCGCGGCAATCCACGTGACCCGCAGGCGGGCAACCTGCAGGGCCGGCGCGACGTCCTGCGCACGTCGGGCACGCAGGTCATCAACTCGCCGGGCACCTGCTGCGACCCGCCGGTGGGCGGCGCGGCCACGCCGAGGATCGTGTCCGCCCCCGCCAACGTCAACAACACGGCGCAGACCTCGGTCCCGGCCGTGATCAGCGGCCCGAGCGGAACGGCAGTGACCTACAACGTGTCCGACGGCGCCAACAGCGTCGCGGGCTCTGGAGTGGTCCTCGCCGACGGTCAGCTGCCCGCCGTGCTCGATCTTTCCGGGCTGGCCGACAGCACGCTGACCGTGACGGCGACCACCGCCGACGGCACCCAGTCGGTCGCGACCCTGGTGAAGAACACCACGGCCGCCGGCCCGCCGGGGATCTCGTCGGTCGCCCTGGTTGGCCTCAGCCGCGTCGGAGCCACCGGCTTCGCGCTCACCGGCGAGCCGGGCGACTCCGTCTACCTCACGGTCTTCGACGGAACGCTGTGGACCGACGGCGTCGTCCAGCTCGACGCAAGCGGCGCCGGGACGCTGACCCTGGACCTGTCGCGCCTGACCGACGGGCCACTCACCGTGACGGCCACGTTGATGAACGCGGCCGGCAACATCAGCGCCAGCACGCTCACGATCGTCAAGGACACAGCGCCCCCCGCCGCGCCCACGGTCGCGCTGCCGAGGTACGTGAACCTCGTCAACCGCGGCGGGGTGCCCATCGTCGTCGGCGGCGAGGTGGGGGCGACGGCGACGGTCAGCGCCACCGACGGCTCGAGCACGGTGACCGGCAGCGGCCTCGTCGGCCCCGCAGGGACGGCCACCATCGCCCTGAACTTGACCGGGTTGCGGGACGGCACGATCACCGCGACCGCCTATCTCACCGACGCCGCCGGCAACGCCGGCGCGAGCGGCCCGGTGGCAAGCGACGTCAAGAACACTGTCGCGCCGTCGGGCGGCTTCACCATCAACGGCGGTGGGCCCGTGATCAACGGCCAGGTTGCGACGACGAACCCGGCTCTCGCCCTGAAGTTGTCGTTCACCGATTCGGCCGGCCTGGCCTCGATGGCCTTCTCGACCGACGGCGGAGCCACGTTCGGGGCGACGGCTGCGTACGGCACCACGGCCACGGTGACCGTCGGCGGCGCCGACGGTCTCTACACGATCGCGGTCCAGGTGATCGACGGCGCCGGCAACCCGGCGGTGATCACACGGCAGGTGCGCATCGACCGCGCGGGCCCCGCGATCTCGTACGCGATCACAGCCCCCACCAACAGCGGGTCGTACGACGTCGGCCAGGTCGTTACCCTGAGCTTCAGCGGGGCTGACGTCGACAACGTCACGTCGATCAGCGCCGTCCTCGACAAGTCCGCCATCGCCAACGGCGCCTCCTTCAACACCGAGTCTTTGACCGCTGGAACCCACACCATCACGATCACGGCCAAGGACGCACTCGGCAACTCGTCGACGGCGACGATCAGCTTCCAGGTCCACGCGACTGTAGGCGGGCTGGCGGCGGCGGTCAATGATGGCGTCAAGGCGGGCACCATAACGTCGAACGTCGCGTCGTCCAAGCTGCTGGCGCTGCTGAGTCTCGCGCAGGGCGCTCTCAACGCCGGCAACACCGCCCAGGCGAAGACCTATCTGTCCTCGTTCGTGTCGGTGTGTCAGCAGTACAGCGGCAAGGGGATCACCGCCGGATACGCGGCCTCATTGATCGGCTGGGCCAACGACCTGATCGGCCGGCTCTAACCTGAGAGGGTGGGCTCGGACCACCCGACGTACATCTCGAAAGTGCGGATCGTCCGCGAGGGGGGTCCCGTCCGCCAGGCCTACCTTCCGGTCGAAGAGTCGGTCACGTTCGGCACCCACGGCCCGGTGCGGGAGCACTACGGCACGGCGCCCGGCCAGTATCCCGAGCATGCGACGACTCTCGATTACCTCGTCGCGGCCACCGCCGGTTGACTCACCGGCACCCTGGGTGGCGCGCTGGAGGCGCGCGGGATCGACGCGGCTGGCGGCAGGCTCAGCTCAGAGGCCGAGGGCGACGTCTACCTCGAGGACAGGGTCCTGGTGGTTAAGAGGATCCGCGTCCACTACACGCTCCGTGGCTGTCCCGAGGACAAGCGTGAGGCCGCCGAGCGGGCGCACGCCCATCACGCCTCGAGGTGCCCGGTGGCGAAGAGCATCGAGAAGGCGATCGAGATCTCAACCGACCTCGCGTTCGAGTGAGGCTGGCCGCGACCACAGGGTCGCGCCGACGCGGATGTTGCGGAACACCTCCTCGCTGACCAGGAAGCCGACAAAGATCAAGACCAGGCCCCCCAGCTCGCCCAGGAAGAACGACCAGGTCACGCCGAATCGATTCAACCCGCTCGTCAGCCCGGGGATGAAGGCACCGACGGCGATCAGGATCGTCGCCGGGACGCGCGAGTTGAGCCTGCCCGCGACCAGCGCGGCCGCCGCCGAGGGCAGTGACGCGACGAAGTTGACGACGATCGCCAGGGCCATCAGGTTGGCCGGCAGGACGCGCTTCTTCGGCATGTACACGTACGCGGAGTAGAGGGCGCCGAAGACCAGGATCAGCGCCCCGGCGATGTTGTCCGGCGGCGTGATCACGCGGACGTAGCCGGGAAACGCCGAGCCGACGGGCACGTGCGTGTGCGGGTCGACCGCAAAACCCGGCGCGGCGAGCGGCGCGGAAAGCACGACGTAGGCGCCGAGAATCGACCCGACCACCAGCACTGCGGCCGCGACGTGAGCGGCCAGCGGCCGGCGCACGGCGGTGGTGACGATGATCGCGATCCCGCCCGCGAGCGCGATGGCGAAGACGACGATCGCGGTCGTGGTCGAGCCCGGGTAGACCTTGCTGAAGAGCAGAGAGAGGGCCCCGCCGATGATGACCGTCACGCCGGCGAAGTAACCAAAGCGCGTCCTGGCGAGCAGGTAGATGGTGCCGAGGCCGAGGTACGGAGGAACGAACAGCGCGCCGATCAGGTACCACGTGCGGTACAGCGGCTCGGACCAGCCGAAGGCGCTGCCCCAGAACTCGGTCCCGGCGCTGATCCCGTACCACAGGAGGCCGATCGCCCACACCAGCTGGAAACCGCGCCGCCGCTGCCACCACTGGTCGAGCACCATCGCGGCGAAGACGAAGCTCAGCACTGACGACAGCAGCGGGAGCACCACGTTGAGCGCGCTCACGAGAAGGCCTCCACCATCGCCACCCTCACCTCATTCAAAAACCAGCCGGCGTTCTCCTCCAGGTCCGCCCGCCCGACCTTCGCCGCGCCGAGCTCGTCCACGCTCGCCCTCACGATGCCCTCGAAGAGATGAAACGCCCGCAGAGCGTCCCCTGCGGAAAGGCCCGCGTCGCGGGCGAGCTGCGCGTAGCGACCGCCCAGCTCACGGATCTCCGGGGTCCAGTCGCGCTCCGCCTCCGCCAGAAACGCGACCAGCAGCTGGACCAGCTCCACGCCGAGCTCACGCTGCCGCTGCTTGGCTTCGTCGTCGAAGCGGCCGTACCAGGCCTCGCCGGCGAGCCTGCCTCCAGTCGTCGCGATGCGGGTGTGGCCGACGGTGGCGTGCATCAGCAGCGAGAGGTCGGGTTTCGCCTGGGCACCCAGCTCGAGCACGTCCGCCTCGCTGAAGCGGCGGTGGCCGCCGGGCGTCCGGTAGGAGCGGATGCGGCCCTTGTTCGCCCAGTCGCGCAGGGTCGCCGGGTGGACGCTGAGCCGCTTCGCGGCGGCATCCAGGGTCAGCCAGTCGGACACAGCGCTATAGCTTAGTAAATCTCCAGAACCCTGGTGGAAACCCGGAGGTTTCTAGAGGAAGAAGACGGTCTCGTCGCTTCCCTGGAGGCGGATGTCGAAGCGCAGGACCTGCCCGTCCTGGCGGGCGACCAGCGTGTGCCGGCGTTGCGGGTCGACCAGCGAAAGGACCTCGTCCGCGGCGCCGGGAAAGTACATCCGCGTGTTGAGGTGCCGGAGCAGGCCGCGGGCGAAGACCGTGATGCTCAGAAAGCCGGTCCGGCGCGCCTGGAAATGAAACGCGCCTTCCTCGTCGGTGCGGCACCGCGCGAAGACGTCGCCGTTCGCAACCTCGAGCAGACCGTCGGACACGGGCACCCCGGCGCCGTCGAGCAGCTGACCTTCGACGCGCACGTCGCCTGCGCCATCCACCGGCGTCAGGGCAAAGCCGAAGAACGGACCCACCGTCTGCGACGGGGTCGGCGTCATGCCTCGAGAGGCGTCGCCGAAGGGCCGCGCAGAACGACGTCCCACCGGTAGCCGAGGGCCCACTCCGGGATGGTGGTCGAGAGGTCGAACCTCGAGACCAGGAGGCCGCGGCCGCGCGGGTCGGCGATGGAGCCGAGGATCGGGTCGTGCGGGATCAGCGGGTCGCCGGGGAAGTACATCTGGGTGACGAGCCTGCTCGCCAGGCAGGGGCCGAAAAAAGAGAAATGGACGTGCGCCGGCCGCCACGCATTCTCGTGATTGCGCCACGGGTAAGCGCCGGGTTTGACGGTCACGAAGCGGTAGACGCCCTCGCGGTCGGTCAGGCAACGGCCCGCGCCGGTGAAGTTCGGGTCGAGCGGAGCGGGATGGTCGTCGGCAGGGTCGACGTAGCGCCCCGCCGCGTTGGCCTGCCAGATCTCGACCAGGGTCTCCCGCACAGGCCGGCCGTCCGAGTCGGTGACGCGGCCGGTGATGATGATCCGCTCGCCCAGCGGCTCGCCCGCATGCTGGCGCGTGAGGTCGGCGTCCTCGGGCCGGACCGCGATGCGACCGAAGGCCGGACCGCGCGTGCGGTGGAACCACTCGTCGGGCAGCCGGACGGGTTGGTGCTTCGGGGCGCGCAGCTCCGTGGAGCGATAGTCGGGATGGAGGTAGGGCGGCTCGAAGTCGAGGTCGCTCACAGGCCCTTGACGGGCATTATGGACCCGCTCAAACTCTGATCGTCGGTACACGGAGCATTTGTCTCCGAGCGCGTTCAGAGAGGAGGAGTCACGTGTCGCTGACCCGGCGCGAGATGCTCAAGACCACTGGCCTCGTCCTCGGCGGTATGGCGGTCCCCGGAGTCCTCGAGTCGTGCCTGACGTCGTCCTCGTCGACTCCGTCCGGCACCATCAAGATCGGCTACGTCAGCCCCATCACCGGCCCGGCCTCAGGCTTCGGCGAGCCGGATCCGTACGTGATCGGTCTCGCCCGCGATGCGTTCAAGAAGGGCCTGGGCATCGGCGGGACCAGCTACTCCGTGGAGATCGTGTCGCGCGACGGGCAGTCGACGCCGTCGGTCGGGGCGCAGGTCGCCAACGACCTGATCGCCAACCAGAAGGTCGACCTCATGCTCGCGACGTCGACGCCGGAGACGGTCAACCCCGTATCCGACGCGTGTGAGGCCGCCGGCGTTCCCTGCGTCTCCACGGTGGTGCCGTGGGAGGCCTGGTACCTCGGCCGCGGGGCCAAGCCCGGCCAGCCTTCGCCGTTCAAGTGGACGTTCCACTACTGCTTCGGCGTGGCGCAGTTCTTCCTCGCCTACACGCACCTCTGGACGCAGGTGCCGACGAACATGAAGGTCGGGGTGATGTGGCCGAACGACGCGGACGGCAACGCCATCCGGGGCGCGCTCGGTCCGCTGCTGAAGAACGCCGGCTACACCATCGTCGATCCCGGCCCCTACGAGGACGGCACCAACGACTACACGGCGCAGATCCAGAAGTTCATCCAGCAGGACTGCCAGATCTTCAACACGTTCCCGATCCCGCCGGACTTCGCGACCTTCTGGCGCCAGGCCGCGCAGCAGGGATACACGAAGCACGTGAAGATCGGCCAGATCGCCAAGACCGGCCTGTTCCCGTCCCAGGTGACGGCGCTGGGTGCCATCGGCAACGGCCTCGCCTCGGGCGTGTACTGGGCGCCGACGTGGCCGTACAAGTCGTCCCTGACCGGCAAGACGAGCAAGGAGCTCGGCGCGGGCTACGAGTCCACGACTGGCAAGCAGTGGAACCAGCAGCTCGGCGCGAGCATGTCGCTCTTCGACGTCGCCGCGGCGGTGCTCAGCGCGAGCGGCAACCCGAAGGACCGAGGCAAGGTGCGCGACGCCATGAAGGCGCTGAAGGTCGAGACGCCGGTCGGAAACCTCGACTGGTCGCAGCCGGCCACGCTCGCGGGCCAGCCCGTTCCCAACGTGGTGACGACCCCGATCATCGGCGGGCAGTGGAAGAACAGCGTTTCCAGGTGGCCGATCGACTTCGTGATCTGCGAGAACTCGGCCGACCGTAACGTGCCGATCGCCTCGACCCTGCAGCCCTACACCGGCAGCTAGCGCATGGAGGCGGCGGTTCTCGCCGCGGTCGACATCCGCAAGCGCTTCGGCGCGCTGGCCGTGCTGGACGGCGTGAGCCTCGAGCTGCGCAAGGGCGAGGTGGTCGGCGTCGTCGGGCCGAACGGCGCCGGCAAGACGACGCTGCTGAACGTGCTGGCCGGCGCCATCTCGCCGGACTCGGGCAGCATCGTCTTCGGAGGCCGCGACGTCACGGCCCGGGGTGCCGCCGACCGATGCCAGATGGGCATCGCCCGTACGCACCAGGTGCCCCGCCCGTTCGGCGGCATGACCGTGTTCGAGAACGTCCTCGTCGCCGCCACCGCCGGGGCCGGCAAGGGCGGCGACGCGGCCTACGAGCTGTGCCTGGGCATCCTCGACCAGTGCGGGCTGATGCACCTTGCCAACCGCCGCGCCGAGAGTCTCGGCCTCCTCCAGCGCAAGCGCCTCGAGCTGGCCAGGGCTCTCGCCGTCGAGCCGGCGGTGCTGCTCCTCGACGAGATCGGCGGGGGGTTGACCGACGCCGAGACCGGGGCGCTCGTTGAATTGGTCGGCAGCCTCCGCGACCGCGGCCTGGCCGTCCTGTGGATCGAGCACATCGTGCATGTCCTTATGCAGGTGGTCGGCCGCCTCGTCTGTATGGACGCGGGCCGTGTCATCGCCGAGGGGCCGCCGTCGGCGGTCGTCTCCCAGGCCGCGGTCATCGACGCCTACATCGGCGGGGCGGGCCACGCATGAGCCTCCTCGAGGCCGCCGGGCTCGACTGCAGGTACGGCCTCCTCCAGGCCGTGCGCGACGTGTCCCTGCGGGTCGAGCAGGGGGAGACGGTGGCGCTCATCGGCGCCAACGGCGCCGGCAAGTCGACCCTCCTGCGCGCGCTCGCGGGCGCTCACCGCCCGCACGCGGGCCGCATCGTGTTCGACGGCGCGGACATCACGACCATGCCCGCCCACCGCCGGGTGGCCATGGGCGTCGCCCTCGTGCCGGAAGGACGGCGCCTCTTTCCAGGCCTGACGGTCGAGGAGAACCTGCGCGTCGGCGCCGGCGGCCGTCGGGGCCGCTGGAACGTGCGCTCGGCGCTAGAGGTCTTTCCGCTGCTCCAGCCGCGACGGCACGTGGTCGCGGCCAACCTGTCCGGTGGCGAGCAGCAGGCGTTGGCCATCGGCCGCGCCCTGATGAGCAACCCGCGCCTCCTCCTCCTCGACGAGGTCTCGCTGGGGCTCGCGCCGGTGGTCGTCGACGCCGTGTATCGCTCGCTCGCCGACGTCATCCGCGAAGGCGCGACCGTCGTGCTGGTGGAGCAGGACCTCACCCGCGCGCTCAAGGTCGCCGGGCGCGTCATGTGCATGCTCGAAGGCCGCGTCGTTCTCGAGGGCCAGTCGGCCGAGCTCGACCGCGACCGCGTGGTCGGCGCCTACTTCGGCCTCAAGCGTCCCGCATGACCGTTCTCAACGCTGTCTTGCAAGGCATCTTCCTCGGCGCCTTCTACGCCGTCCTCGCCTGCGGCCTGTCGCTCATGTTCGGCGTGATGCGGATCATCAACCTCGCGCACGGCGACCTCGCCGTGCTCGGCGCCTACATCGTCTTCGTCATCGTCGAGCGCACCGGTGCGAACGCTTTCGTGGCGTTTGCGGCCGCGCTGCCGGCGATGGTCGTCCTCGGCTACGTGCTGCAGCTGACCGTGCTCGAACGCAGCCTGAAGGCCGGCATCCTGACCCCGCTGCTGGCGACGTTCGGCCTCTCCATCGTCATCCAGAACCTGCTCCAGCTCGCGTTCTCGCCCGACGTTCGCTCGCTGGGCGGCAGCGCGGGCTCGGTCACGACCGCCGGCTGGCAGGTCGGCGGCGGGATCACGGTCTCGGCGCTGGGGCTGGTGGTGCTGGCGGTGGCCGCGGTCGTGTTCGGCGGGCTGCAGGCTTTCCTCTCCCGGACGCGAGCCGGCTGGATCATGCGCGCCACCGCTGAGGACGCCGACGCCGCCGAGTTGGTCGGCATCGACAGCCGCGCCGTGTACGCCCGCGCGACGGCGGTCGCGGTCGCGATCGCGGCGCTCGGCGGCCTTTTCCTCGCCATCCGGTCGGTGTTCGACCCGGTCAGCGGGCCGACGCAGCTGATCTTCGCCTTCGAGGCGGTCGTGATCGGCGGCATGGGCTCGCTGGGGGGCACGCTGCTCGGCGGGATCGCGCTCGGCGTGGCCCAGACGATGGGCGCGCAGGTCCACCCGCAGTTCGCGGTGATGGCGGGGCACCTGCTCTTTCTCGCCGTGCTGATCGTCCGGTTCGGCGGGGCGCGCCCACTCCTGAGGTTCGCGCGGTGAGCGTCGAGCGCTGGACCCGGACCTCGAAGCTCTTCACGGGCGGGCTCGGGGTGCTGGTGCTCATCCTGGCGGGCGTCCCCCTCGTCTTCGACCCCGACGTGGTGCAGAAGCTCACCACGCTGCTGATCCTGGTCTTGCTGGCGGTCATGTGGAACGCGCTGGCCGGCTACGGCGGCCTGCTGTCGGTCGGGCAGCAGGCGTTCATCGGCGTCGGCGCCTACGGGACCGTCCTCTTCGCGGGCCAGGGCATCCCGCCGTACGTCGCCATGGTGCTGGCCACGATCCTCGCCGGCGTGGTGGCCCTGCCGATCTCGCTTTTTGCCCTGCGCATGCGCGCCGCGCAGTTCGCCATCGGGATGTGGGTGATCGCCGAGGTCATATCGATCATCGTCCGCCTCGACCAGAACCTCGGCGCCGGGACCGGCATCTCGCTGATCGAGCTGAACCAGTACGAGCCCAACTTCCGCCAGGCGTACACGTTCTGGCTGGCGCTTGGCTTCACCGTCATCTTCCTGGCCGCCCTTTTCTTTCTTCTGCGCTCGCCGCTGGGCGCCTCGCTGCAGGCGATCCGCGACGACGAGGATGCCGCGCGCTCCCTGGGGGTGCGTGTGGCGGCGCGCAAGCGGCTTCTGTTCGTCCTGGCGGGACTCGGCTGTGGAGCGGCCGGGGTCCTGGTCGCGGCCAACACACTGTTCATCGAGCCGGGATCGGTCTTCAGCGTCCAGTGGTCGGCTTACATGATCTTCATGGTCCTGGTCGGCGGGCTGGGCACCTTCGAAGGCCCGATCCTGGGGGCGATCCTCTTGTTCGCCATCCAGACCACGTTCACCCAGGGAGGACCGTGGTACCTGGTCGGTCTGGGCGCGACGGCCGCGCTCTTCGCGCTCGTGCTGCCGCGCGGCCTGTGGGGCACGGTCGAGGAGCGGCTCGGGCTGCGCCTGATCTCGGTCGGCTATCGCGTCGTGGAGGGCAAGGGTGACAAGAGAGCGACCGCCTGAGGCGCCTCCGGCCGAGGACCTGATGACGCATCCCGGCCATCTCCTGCGCCGGGCCGTGCAGGCGATGAACCTCCTGTGGGACGAAGAGGTCTCGCACACCATCACCTCTCCGCAGTTCGCGACTCTCAACGCGCTCTACTGCGAGCCCAACCTCGACCAGCGGACGCTCGGCCGCCGGGTCTCGCTCGACCGCTCGACCATGGCCGAGGTGGTGTCCAGGCTCAGCGCCCGGGGGCTGATCCGCACCGACCGCGACCCGCGCGACGGCCGGCGCAAGACCATCGCCCTCACGACCAAGGGCCTCCAGACAGTGCGGCACCTGATCCCGCGCACACATGCGATGACGGCGCGGCTCGTCGGCCCGCTGGACACGCGGCAACGAGACGAGCTCTTGAAGCTGCTGACCGAGGTGGTGAGAGCGAACGAGCGCCGCTAGGCCGCTCGGCGCCACTCTCCCCACCGCCGCCTCACCATCTTTGGCGTTTCCGGCGGAATGAAGTCGAAGCCATCGCCCAGGCGGACCACCTGCCATCCGCCCTCATGCACGAGGCGATGGTGGTAGTAGCAGAGCGGGAGCAGCTTGGGAAGATCGGTGGAGCCCCCGCGCGACCAGAACTCGACGTGATGGGCGTGGGTCCAGCCCAGCGGTCGGTCGCAGCCTGGCGCTGCGCACGTTCGATGCCGCGCCCTCAGCGCCCTCCACTGCGCCGGTTGCGCGGTTCGCTTCGCGCGTCCGACGTCGATCACCATCGACTCGGACTTCAAGACACGATGCATGACGCTGTCGCACGCGAGCCGCTGCACGGCCTTCCCGGTGATGGGCATGCCGTCGCTCAGGTCGCCCTTCGTTCCCTCGACGGTGGTGTGCACGCTGATGTGCGGCCGGGCGCCGTGGCGCCGAGGCAGGGTGCCTTTGTCCATGGCGTGTAGAACGATCTCTTTGAGCGCGTCGGCACGCCGCTGCCTGGGAGAGCGGTCGTCAGTCGCGCCCAGTTGCTTTGTGAGCGACTCGAGCGCCGTCTTCAGCGCCATCCCGCCCTCGCGGTCCAGCACCGCGTCGAGCCTGTACATCGAGCCGAGCTCGCTCAGGAAGAGGTAGCGCTGGGCGTAGTCCTCCTCGCTGTCGCGCTCGGCCCCGTCCGGGTCGACGACGTAACGCGCGTGCTCGGCGAGCCGGCGCAGGTTCTTGATCGAGAATTGCCTGGCGTACGCGATCCATTCCTCCTCGTCGAGCTCCGCCTTGTCGCCGAGCAGCTCGTTGAGGTGACAGATCACAGAGGTCGCCTGGTACCCGACCTCACCTGAGCGCAGGGCGCCGCCGACCCGAGGAAGCTTGTCAAGCTGCTCCCCCACGCGCAGACGATCCGCGGCCGACGCACCCGACACGCGGCATGTCTCCGCCACCCAGCCGCAAGGGGTTCTGCCCTCGAGCATGTGGTCTCCGCGCTTGACGCCGTCGCGGACGATGCGACAGAGGAGGGCCTGCTGGCGATCGATCAGGGAGCTGAGCTCGCGAGGATCGACTCCGTCGGGAGAAGCTTCAAGCTCTTCGATCGCCGAGCGAAGCTTCTCCATACCGAAAGTATATCAAACATACGTTCCAGTGTCAATTCTGAACTGGAAAGGACGAACCTGCAAATCGCCCAGCGCTGCCATTACACCCCTGTCGCAGTTACATCGTGTAATGCCGTCGCGACATCCTCGGACTGAGCCACCCAACCGAAGAACGTGCGCACGTTGTACTCCGTCGCGGCCTGGATGTCCGTCGAGCCGGCGGGCATCGTCGCGTCCGCGATCATCACCGGCCAGTACTCGAGGAAGTACGCGTCGCGCAGCGTCGACTCGACGCAAACGTTGGACGCGATCCCGACCATGAGCAGGTTCCGGACCCCGCGGCTGCGCAGCATCGAGTCGAGCGGGGTGCCGGCAAAGCCGCTGTATCGCGACTTCACAATCACGGTCTCGCCGGGCCGCGGCGCCAGCTCGTCGACGACCGCGAAGTCCCACGTCCCGAACGTCAGCAGCTTGCCCCGCAGCTCCGGCCGCTCACGCATCAGGCACAGGG
>JBKPCW010000150.1:0-3910 GCA_046727555.1 Candidatus Dormiibacterota bacterium
CGTGGAAGGACTCGTCGATGATGACCGTGCGCCGGACGGCCGGCTCGCTCACGCGGCTGCTTTTTCCCCTGATTCGCGGTCGAAGAAGCGGAGATGCCGGCGCCGCACCACCGCGTCCGCCTCGTCATCCGCCGACACGCCCAGCGGGTGGTCGATGGGGAGCTTGGCGATGACATTCCTGTCCCCCGTGTCGTCGGTGACGCGCAGATAGACATATCGGTCCGCACCGAGGTTCTCGACTCGCAGCACGCGACAGTGATAGACGGCGGAGTCGTCGCGAAGCTCCGCGGTCTTCTCGAGCTCGATGTTTTCAGGCCGGAATCCGATGATGCGGCCATCGCGCTGGAGCAGGTTCATGGGCGGCGAGCCGACGAACGTCGCCACGAACGTGTTCGCCGGTTGGTGGTAGATCTGCTCAGGAGCCCCGATCTGCTGGAGGCGCCCGTAATTCAAGACCGCGATGCGGTCGCCCAGGCCCATGGCCTCGACCTGGTCGTGCGTGACGTAGATCGTGGAGATCCCGACTCGCTGCTGGAACTGCTTGAGCTCCAGGCGCGCTGAGGCGCGCAGCTTGGCGTCGAGGTTCGAGAGCGGCTCGTCGAGAAGGAACACCTGAGGTTCGCGAACGAGCGCCCGCGCCAGCGCGACCCTTTGCCGCTCGCCGCCGGAGAGCTGCCGCGGCTTGCGCTGCAGAAGGTGGCCGATGCCCAGAAGCTCGGAGGCCCACCTCACCTTCTGCACTCGCTCCTCCCTCGACATCCCTTGCGCCTCGAGCGGGAACGAGATGTTCTGTTCCACCTTCTTGTGTGGATACAGCGCGTAGCTCTGGAACACCATCGCGATCTTGCGCGCGCGAGGCGGCAACGTCCTCACGGACCGGCCGCCGATCAGGATGTCGCCGCCGGTCGGACGCTCGAGGCCGGCGATCATGCGCAACAGAGTCGTCTTGCCGCAGCCCGACGGTCCGAGGAGAACCAGATATTCGCCGTCCCCGCAGGTCAGGCTGATCCCGTCGACGGCCGGATTTCCGGCGCCGAACGCCTTGCGAATCTCGCGAACCTCGACTTCGGCCACGTCAGGCCTCCTCGAGCGTCAGGCTATTTCGTTCCGCCGACCAGACCCTTGGCCCGCCAGCCGGCAAAGATCTGCTTGATCTGCTGCTCTGCGTCGGCGACGGCCTCTTTCGGAGTCCGCTGTCCCTTGGCCGCGGCGGCCATCATCGACGGGAAGACGTTCTTGTCGAAGATCTCGCCGATGGCCGGGCTGGCCGGTCCGGGATAACCCACGTTGACGCTCCAGCTCGTGGCGTCTTTGAGCACCTGGAGCTTGGTGGCGGGCTCCGAGCCGAACGGGTCACTGTCCAACCAGCCGCCCGCGCCGTACAGCTTGTCCTGGGCGTTGGTCTTCGGGTTCACGGGGAACTCGTAGAGCTTCGACTGGTACACGAAGTCACTGGCGTGATCGGCCAGGTAGACCAGGAACTCTTTGGCCGCATCGACGTTCTTCGAGAACTTCGGAATGATGTAGGTCTGGATCACGTGCTCGCTTGCCAGCGGCTTGACGCCTGATTTGCCGGCCAGCGGCTTGGAGAAGAAGATGTCCTTCGCCACGTCAGGCTTGCTCGCCTGCGCCGTGCGGTAGGCGGAGATCGAGTTGAGGATGTACGAGAGGCTGCCGGCCACGAGGCCCTGGTTGTTGGAGGCGGCGTTCCAGCTGAACACCTCGGCGGTTTCGGCCTGCTTGAAAAGCCTGGCCATGTAGTCCACCGCTTCGACAACGGCGTCGGAGTTGATCGTGACGTTCGAGTCCTTGTCCTGCTCTGAACCGCCGAACGACCAGATGAGGGCGCGGGCCGCCATGTTCGAGTCCGGCTCGGGCGAGAAGCCGATGCCGCCGCGGACCGCGCCCTTGGTCGTCGACTTGATCTGGGTGGTGGCCTGGAGCATGTCGTCCCAGGACATCGGTCCGTCGGCCATGCCTACCTTCTGAAACAGGCTCCTGCGGTAGTCACCCGGATCGGGGGCGAAGCTGTAGGTGAAGCCGAAGTAACGGTTGGTGTGCGGGTTGTAGTTCGTAAGCCTGGCGAATTCGAGCTGGTTGCCGTACTTCTTCTCGATCTGCTTGACGACGTCCTTCATGTCGACGGTGCTCTGCTCGTACTGCGACGGCGGAACGATCCAGAGGATCAGGTCGTGGCCCGAACCGGCGTTCATCTCCGCCGCCGTCCGGGTCGGGATGTCCGCGTAGTTGATGTGATCGACAGTCACGGTGACGTTGTTCTTCTGGCCCCAGTCCTGAACCCAGGGGTCGAACCACTTGTCGTAAGCCGGGACGAAGTGGCTCCACTGCAGGATCTTGAGGGTCCGGGGGCCCTTCGGGGACGGCGAGGCGCTCGCGCCACCGAACGTCGCACACGCGCTCAGGATCGTCGGGAATGAGCCGGCGCCGAGCGCGAGCAGGGATCCCGTCTTGACAAAGTCCCGGCGTGTGACTTTCCGGTCGAGGAGGCCCCCGCCCGCCTCGCGCCGCCGAGATCTGTCCTTCGAACGAGCTTTCAACTTGTCCACCCCCCAAAGTCGATCGAGACGTTTGTGGCCGAGATCACCATTATGGGCTGTACACGACGGGGCAAGGATTCCGCGCGTTTTGCGCAAAGCGGGTCGATTCGACCCGTGCGTGCGCCTGTTTTGCGCAAAAGTAAAAGGCCCGGGCCGAAGCCCGGGCCTTTCTGATTTCAGGACTTAGGCGTCGCGGACGCTCTTGGCGCGCGGGCCCTTCGGGCTCGACTCGACCTCGAACGTCACCTTCTCGCCACCCTGGAGGCCATCGAAGTCGCCTTCGGTGCCACTGCGGTGGAAGAAGTATTCCTGTCCGTCCTCGGCCTTGATAAATCCAAAGCCGCGGTCCGAAACCAGCTTCTTGATGGTGCCTGTAGGCATTTCCATCTCCTATCTCTCGAACGGCGGGTCTAACTCAACTAGCTAGGCCCGTTCGAGAAAGGATCGCAGCCCACTGTGAGAGCCGAGCGCTTCGCCGGCTGATACGAGTATACCCAGAACGCTAGGAACCTATTCCTGCCGCCTCGGAGAGCCTCCTGGCCCGCGACTGATCGACCTCGGTGAGGTGACGCTTGCGCAACCGCAGGTGCTTGGGCGTCACCTCGAGCAGCTCGTCGTCGGCGAGGAAGTCGAGGGACTGCTCCAGGCTCAGCTTCGACGCCGGCGTCAGGCGCACCGAGATGTCCGACGTCGACGAGCGCACGTTCGACTGCTTCTTCTCCCGGCACACGTTGACGCGGATGTCGCCGGGCCGCTTCTGCACCCCGACGATCATGCCCTCGTACACCTCCACCCCGGGCTCGATGAAGGTGATCCCGCGCTCCTGCGCCGCGGCCAGCCCGTACGTGAGCGAGGTCCCCGCCGACGACGCGGTCAGGGCGCCGTTGCGCTGCTCGCGGAATTCCCCCATCCACTCTCGATAGCCGATCCCGATCGAGCCCATCAGGCCCTCGCCGGACGTCAGCGTCAGGAAGGCGTTGCGGAAGCCGATCAGTCCCCGCGTCGGGATCAGGTACTCGAGGCGCACACCACCCTTGTGGTCGTAGACGATCTCGATCATCTCGCCGCGTCGCCGGCCCAGCGCCTCGGTCACCGCTCCGAGGTGCTCCTCGCGGACGTCGACGGTCAGGCGCTCGACCGGCTCCATGCGCCGCCCCTCCACGACCCTGACGATCGCCTCGGGCCGCGAGACCTCGAACTCGTAGCCCTCGCGTCGCATCGTCTCGATCAGCACCGCGAGGTGCAGCTCGCCGCGGCCGCTGACCAGGAATCGCTCCGCCTGCGCCGTGTCCTCGACGTGCAGGCCCAGGTTGGTGTCGAGCTCCCTGTACAGCCGCGCGCGCAGCTGTCGC
>JBKPCW010000151.1:0-7704 GCA_046727555.1 Candidatus Dormiibacterota bacterium
CGGATCGTCACCGCGCGGTCGTTCAGGGTGTCGAAGTCGACCGTGATGCAGAACGGCGTGCCGATCTCGTCCTGACGGCGGTAGCGACGCCCGATGTGCCCGCCCGTCTGGTCGTACTCCACCCGGAACTGGCCACGCAGCGTCGAAACGACCTCCAGGGCGACACGGATCAGCTCTTCCTTCTTCGAGAGCGGCACGACCGCGACCTGGACCGGCGCCACGTTCGGGTGCAGGCGGAGCAGCGTCCGCGGCTCGTTGTTCACCACGTCTTCGTCGTAGGCGTCCAGCAGCAGCGTGATGAAGATGCGCTCGACCGAAACCGCCGGCTCGATCACCCACGGCAGGTAGCGCTCGTTCGTCTCGGGGTCGAGAAACGTCAGGTCCTGCTTCGAACTCTCCTGGTGGACGGCCAGGTCGTAGTCCGTGCGATCGGCGATCCCCTCCAGCTCGCCCCAACCGAACGGGAACTCGTACTCGATGTCCGTCGTCTGCTTCCAGTAGTGCGAGAGGGACTCCCGGGGATGGTCGTAGAAGCGCAGGCGATCGGACGCGAGGCCGAGCACCTCGGTGTACCACCGCATGCGCTCAGTGCGCCAGTACGAAAACCACTCGTCGTCCTGCTGCGGCCGGACGAAGTACTCCATCTCCATGAGCTCGAACTCGCGCACTCGGAAGACGAAGTTGCCCGGCGTGATCTCGTTGCGGAACGCCTTGCCCTGCTGCGCGATCCCGAACGGCACCCGCACCCGGGTGGAGTTGATCACGTTCTTGAAGTCGACGAACATCCCCTGCGCCGTCTCCGGTCGCAGGTAGACCTCGGACGCTCGGTCCTGCAAGGGGCCGACGTGGGTCTTGAACATCAGGTTGAACAGCCGCGCGTCGTCGAGCGGACCTCCGCACTCCGGGCATTTCTCGCCCAGCACCTGGTCGGCGCGCCAACGTTTCTTGCACTTGCCCAGGCACTGGCGCATCGGGTCGACGAAGTTCGCGAGGTGGCCCGACGCCTCCCACACAGCGGAGGGCATGACCAGTGTCGACTCGAGACCGACCACGTCGTCGCGCAGGTCGACCATGTGCCGCCACCACAGGTCGCGGATCGCGCGCTTCAGCGCCACCCCGTATGGCCCGTAGTCATAGAAGCCGGACAGGCCGCCGTAGATCTCGCTCGACGGATAGATGAAGCCGCGGCGCTTGGTCAGCGCCACGACCTTGTCCATCACTGCTTCGCGCGGAATCATCGGAGGCAAACCTAGCAGTGCCAACGCCGCGAGTGCCGGCAGTCGCGGCCTACGCTGGCTCGGGTAAGCCGCGAGCGCCGGCAGTGGCGGCCTAATTCACCCGGAGCTGGTTCAGGAAGGCAAGCGACTTGAGGCGCCGGTCCATGTGGTATTCCAGCTGCAGCTGCAGCACCGCGTCGATCGAGTTCATCAAGGCGGAGTCCAGCTTCAGGCGGCGGTACGTCGCCAGGTCGCCCGAGGCCATCAGCCGCAGCACCTTGATCGCCGCCAGCGGCACCGGCTCCATCGACGGCAGCGCGCACCGCTCGCACAGGAACCCACCCGCCTCCGGCGAGAACGGCGCCGCTCGCGCCGCCAGCGGGCGTTCACACGAAGCACAGGACGAGAGCTGCGGCGCGTACCCCAACAGGTCCAGCGCGGTCATCAGGAACCACGCCGACGCCCGCCGCGGGTCCGTCTCGCGCGCCAGCTCGTCCAGGGCCGAAACCGTCAGCTCGTACACCCCGTCCACGGGATGGCGGTCCTCGCATACCCTCTCCGCCAGCTCGGCGATCAGCGCAGCGTGCGCCATCCTCGCCATGTCGCCCTCGATCCGGTAGCCCGGCACGCGCTGGACCTGCGCCACGACGTCCAGCTCACCACGACCCTTCGCCAGCAGCACGTCGACGTGCCCGTAGAGCTCCAGCGAAGGGCCCAGCTTCGACTCCGGCCGGCGCGCACCCTTGGCGATCGCTCCCACCTTGCCGTGGGTGCGGGTCAGCAGCGTGAAGATCCGGTCCGCCTCACCGTAGTCGAGCTTGCGCAGCACGACCGCGCGGTCACGATAGGTGGCCAGTCCGCTCCTCCACCGTGTCGTGCGGCCCGCCGCTGCTCTCCATCGAGTCCTTCGGCCAGGGCTCCTCCGACACCAGGCGCACCAGCTCGATCCGCCGGCCTTTCACCTTCACCACGATCCACTTGGCGCGACCCGACTGGAAGGTGTCGCCCTCCTCGGCGATCTTGCCGAGCATGGCGTGCACGTAGCCACCGACCGAGTCGTAGTCGCCCGACTCCTCGATGCCGAGGCGCAGCCGCTCGTTCAGCTCCTCGAGCGGGAAGCCGGCGTCGACGCGCGCCTCGTGGTCGTTGACGATCTGCAGCAGGTCCTGCTCGGCGGTGTCGTACTCGTCGCGGATCTCGCCCACGATCTCCTCCAGCAGGTCCTCCAGCGTCACCAGGCCTGCTGTGCCGCCGTACTCGTCGACCACGATCACCATGTGCTGCTTCTTCGTCCGCATCTCGTTCAGGAGCTCGTCGACCTTCTTCTGCTCCGGCGTGAACTCGATCGGCCGCAGCATCTTGTCCATGTCGAACTTCTGCGACGACGACATCGTGTAGTAGAGCAGCAGGTCCTTGGTGTGGATCAAGCCGATGACGTGGTCGATGTCGTTCTCAAAGACGGGCATGCGCGTGTGCCGGTGCTCCTTGAAGAGCTTGACGATGTCGCGCAGCTGCGCGTCCCTGTCGACGGCGATGATGTCGGTGCGCGGGATCATCACCTCGCGCACGGTCTTGTCGCCGATCTCGATGATGCCGTGGATCATCTGGTGCTCCTGCTCCTCGATGACCCCGGCCTCCTCGGAGACGTGGAGCGCCGTGATGAGCTCCTCTTCAGTCAGGTACGGCGCTCGTGCGGCGCGGCCACCGGTCAGCCCGCGCGAGACGAACGTCACCACCCACAGGATGGGGGTGAGGAAGGTCGCCAGGCGGTCGACCGGGAGGGCCGCCGCGAGCGCGACGCGCTCGGCGTTCGCGAGCGCGAGCGTCTTCGGCGTGACCTCGGCCACGATCAGCAGCACCACCGACAGCAGAACCGACTCCACGAGCGTCAGCCAAAGCCGCCACTCGGCCGGCACGCCCCATTTCGTGAACAGCGAGTCGAACAGCAATGCCGCCGCCGTCGAGGACACGATCAGCGCCAGCGTGTTGGTGAACAGCACGGTGGAGAGAAACCGGTTCGGGTCCGCGCGCAGCTGCTGCAGGGTCGCCGCGGCCTTCGAACCCTGCTCCGCCAGGTAGCGCACACGTAGCCGCCCGACCGAGGTCAGCGCGGTCTCCGTGCCGCTGGCGAGCGAGGCCAGCAGGAAGCACAGGAGCAGGACGATGACCTCCAGCCATTCCTGGGCGCTCATGGGCGCGGAATCCTAGCGGAAGAGCTCGCTGACGCTCCGGTTCTCGTGCACCCGGATGATCGCTTCAGCGAGCAGAGGCGCCACCGACAACACCCTGAGCCGGCTGTCCATCTTTTCAGGCGGGATGGGCACCGTGTCGGTCACAATCACCTCTTCCACGTCGGCTTTCTTCAATCGGTCCATCGCGTCGCCGCTCAGCACGGGATGCGTGGCGGCGATTATCACCCGGTTTGCGCCCTGCTGGCGCAGTGCCGCGGCCAGCTTCGAGACGGTGCTGCCGGTCGTGATGATGTCCTCGATCACCACACAGTTGCGGCCTTTCACGTCGCCCGAGATCGCGATCACCTCGACCGACTGCTCGTCGGGCCGGCGCTTGTAGCCGAACGCGATCGGCGCGCCCAGGTCGTTGGCCACGGCCTCGGCCCGGCGCCCTCCACCGGCGTCGGGGGCCACGATCGTCACGTGCTGCAGGCCGAGGGTCTTCAGGTGCTCGGAGAAGATGCGGTGTGGCGACAGGTGGTCGGTCGGCACGTCGAAGAACCCTTCGATGGCCTCGGCGTGCAGGTCGAACAGGAGGAGGCGGTCGGCGCCGGCCAGGGTGATGAAGTTCGCCACCAGCTTGGCCGAGATCGGCTCCCGCGGCTGCGTCTTGCGCTCCTTGCGGGCGTAGCCGTAGTAGGGGATGACCGCGGTGACGCGGCCCGCGGAAGCGCGGCGCAGCGCGTCGAGGATGATGAACAGCTCCATCAGGTGCTCGTTCACCGGCGGGCTCGTCGGCTGGATCACGAACACGTCGTGACCGCGCATCGAGTCCTCGATCTTGACGTTGATCTCGCCGTCGGGGAAATGGCGCAATCGCGGGTCGGTCAGCGCGACGTCGAGGATCTTGGCGATGTCCGCGGCCAGCCCGGGATTCGCGCCCCCGGAGATGAGCTTGAGCTCACCCCAGGGCGACATCTCGGCGCTGGTGTACTCCACCGCGGTCTGCAGCCTACCGATCAACTGGCTTTCTCCGTACCACCCTAGCGGGAACTCCTACCGCCGTCGCGCCGTCCGGGATGTCCTTCGTCACCACCGATCCCGCGCCGGTGCGCGCCTGCTTGCCAAGTTTGACGGGCGCGACCAGCATGGTGTCGACGCCGACGAAGGCGCCGTCGCCGATCTCTGTCCGGTTCTTCTTCTCGCCGTCGAAGTTGGCGGTAATCGTACCTGCGCCGATGTTGGCGTCCGCGCCGAGGTCGGTGTCGCCCAGGTAGGAGACGTGCGGCACCCTGGTGCCGCGACCGACCCTGGTGCGCACGAGCTCGGCGAAGCTGCCGACGTGAACGTCCTCGCCGATCTCGGTGCCAGGCCGCAGCCTGGCGAACGGCCCGCAGTCGGAGCGGTCGCCGATCTTCGCGTCTTCTATATGGACGTGCGGCCCGATGCGGCACTCGGAGCCGATCCGGGTGTCGCCCTTCAGCACCGTGAACGGCTCGATGACCGTGTCCTGACCGATGGTGACGCCGGCGTCGATGAACGTGCTGTCCGGGTCGACGATCGTGACGCCGCTCAACATGCACTGCTCGAGCAGGCGCCGGCGCAGCAGGTCGGTCGCCCTCGCGAGCTCGACGCGATCGTTGATGCCCATCGCCTCGTCCGCGTCGTCGAGCTTGACCACTGTGACCGGCTCGAGGTGACTGACGACGTCGGTGAGATAGAACTCGCCCGCCATGTTGTCGTCGGTGACCTTCTCCAGCTCCTTGACCAAGCTGCTCCCGTCGAACAGGTACAGACCGACGTTGACTTCGTGCGATCTGGCGCGGACATCGCGCGTAGCGTCCTTGCGCTCGACGATCCTGTCCAGCGTCCCGTCTTCGGCCCGGAGGATGCGGCCGTCGTCCCGTCGCGGGTCGTCGACGCTGGCGATCGTGGCCGGGCCGCCCGACTCGTTGTGAGCGTGGATGACCTTCAGCACGCTCGCGGCCGTGAGCACCGGTGAGTCGGCGTTGACCACCAGCACCTGGCGGCCGCGCAGGTCGCCGGCCGGGACCTCCCGGAGCGCGTGGGCCGTGCCTTTTGGATCGCGCTGATAGACCAGCTGGACGCGGCCGTCGAGGTGCGCGGCGACGTCGGCGTGGTGGGGGTTGGCGATGACCGTCACGTCCTTGACACCGGCCTCGTTGACGGCCTCGAGCACCCAGTCGATCATGGGTCGGCCACAGATGGGATGGAGGACCTTGGGCGTCCGCGAGCGCATGCGCGTACCGTGGCCGGCGGCGAGTATGACCGCTCTCAGGGTGGGGCTCAGCTCAAGGCGATTATGCCAGTTGTAAGGTGCCCGCCATAGAGCACATCGAAGTGCTCGTGATCGGCGGAGGACAGGCGGGGCTGGCCGCCGGCTACCACCTTTCGAAGCTGGGCGCGAGCTTCCTGATTGTCGACGACTCCCAGCGGACAGGCGATGCATGGCGGCGGCGTTGGGACTCGCTGCGCCTCTTCACGCCGGCCAGGATCAACGGCCTGCCGGGGATGCCCTTCCCGGCCACGGCCAGTGCCACGGTGACCAAGGATGCGATGGCGGACTACCTCGAGGCCTATGCCACGCGGTTTGCACTGCCGATCCGTCGGGGCACGAGGGTGCGGAGCCTGGGTCGGGCTGACGGCAAGTTCGTCATCGACACCGGCCTCACTGCCGACCATGTCATCGTCGCCACCAGCTCGCACGGGACACCGTACCTGCCGCCCTTTGCAGCCGACCTGGACCCCGCGATCACGAGCCTTCACTCCACCGAGTACCGCACTCCATCTCAAGTGCGTGCAGACGTGCTGGTCGTCGGGGCGGGAAACTCCGGGGCGGAGATCGCGCTCGACCTGGCCTGCGCCGGACGCACGACCTGGCTCTCGGGCCGCGACACGGGCAAGATCCCGTACCCGACCGTCTACTGGAGGCCGCTGTGGTGGATCTTCACCCGGCCTGCGTTTCGCGGCATCGCGGTGGTGGAAGGGGGACAACCGCTGGTCCGGATACGCCCCCAGGACCTCGTGACGGCCGGAGTCGAACGCGTGCCACGCGTCGCGGGCGTGGAGAACGGCAGGCCACGCCTGGACGATGGTCGCGTCCTCGACGTCGGGACGGTCGTCTGGTGCACCGGGTTCAGGGAAACGTACCCCTGGATCAATCTCCCGATCACGGACGAGACCGGGCGGGTCCGACACGAACGAGGGGTCGCGACCGCTCAGCCAGGGCTCTATTTCGTCGGCCTGAGGGGGCAGCGCAGCGTTCGTTCGTCGTTGGTCGACGGCGTCGGCGAAGACGCGAGATACGTGGTGGATCGAATCGCTGCCCGACGCTCCCGGGCGTAGCATCACGTTCCTATGAGCGAGGCCCCGGCCCCCAACCTCGAAGGCGCCGTGCCGTCGCACCTTCCGGTGCTTCCGCTGAAGTCGACGGTGGTGTTTCCGCGCATCTTCATCCCGCTTTCGGTCGGCCGGAAGAAGTCGCTCCAGCTCCTCGACGACCTGTCCGGCGTCGAGCGGCACATCGCCGTGGCCACGCAGCTCGACGAGGCGCAGGAGGACGTCGAGTTCAAGGACATCCACCACGTCGGCACCATGGTCCGGGTCCAGCACCTGCTGAAGCTGCCGGACGGGACCGTGCAGCTCGCGGTGCTGGGCCTGCGCCGCATCCGGCTCGTCGAGGTGGAGTCTGAGGAGCCCTACCTCACGTGCGCGGTCGAGATGCACCCGGAGATGAGCGACGAAATCCTGTCCATCGAGCGCGAGGCGCTCATGCGGCGCGCGATCGCGTCGTTCCAGCAGCTGGTCTCGCTCGCGCCGCACCTCCCGGCCGAGCTCGCGGGGGCCGCGGGCGCGATCGACGACCCTCTCCACCTCGCGTACTACATCGCCAACCACATCCGGCTCACGACCGAGCAGCGGCAGGAGATCCTCGAGCTCGACTCGTCGAAGGCCAAGCTCGAGCGCCTGCTCGGCCACATGGCGCACGAGCTCGAGGTGCTGGAGCTCGGCCGCAAGATCCAGAGCCAGGCCGAGGAGCAGATGGGGAAGGCGCAGCGCGAGTACTTCCTGCGCGAGCAGCTCAAGGCCATCCAGCGCGAGCTGGGCGAGCTCGACTCCGAGCACGCGGAGCTTGCGGAGCTGCGCGAGCGGATCGAGAAGGCGGGCCTGCCGCCGGAGGCCAAGCGCGAGGCCGACCGGGAGATCTCGCGCCTGGAGCGCATCCCGTCGGCGTCGCCGGAGTCGTCGGTGATCCGGACGTACCTGGAGCTGATGGTCTCGCTGCCGTGGAACGC
>JBKPCW010000152.1:0-5782 GCA_046727555.1 Candidatus Dormiibacterota bacterium
GGCCTAAGATCGAGCGGTGACCGGGAAGCGGTTCGTGGCCGTGCTGGGAGCCGGGCTGGCGGCCGCCCAGGCGGGTCACCTCGCGGCGTACGAGCTGCGCTTCGCCGGCGCCGCGCAGCAGCTGCAGAGCAGCGGCGCCCATTCCTACTTCCCGAGCGTGGTCCGCACGGTGCTCGGCCTCGCCGCGGCGCTGGCGCTGGCTTCGATGCTCGTCGTCGGGGTGGCGCGGCTGGCGGCGGGGCGGCGCGTCCAGCCGGGCTCAGCGCCCTCGTTCTGGCGGCTCCTGCCCGTCCTCTACACCGTCCAGCTGGCCTGCTTTGCGGCCCAGGAGACCGCCGAGGCGATGCTCGGAGGCGGACATGCCAGCTCGGCTCCGCTGCTTTTGCTTTGGGGCGCGGCCGGACAGCTGCCGGTCGCCGTGCTCACCTCGCTGGCCCTGCGCTGGCTGCTGGCCTCCCTCGAGCCCGCGCTCGGGGTCCTGCGTCCTCGTCTCGGCACCGTCCAGCAGTTCCTGGCGTTCGCGCTCGAGGTCCGAGCGCAACCGGTCGCGGCCGAGGTCACGCTTTCCGTCCCGGTCCTGCAGACCTCTTACCGGCGAGGCCCACCCTCCTTCTAGCGACTCGCGTCTTCGCGTCCGCGCAGGTCAAGAAGAAGGAGGTTCACGCGTGAGCAGAGCTCGCGCCCTTGTCGTCGCCGCGCTCGTGGTCGTCTTCGTCATCGCCGGTGGCGTGCTGATCTACGCCAACACGCGCCACGGAGGCCAGAACCTGACCTTCAACGTGTCCGTGACCGGTGCCAGCTCGATGTCCCCTGGCGACATGCAGGCCCACCTGAACGACACCATCACCATCAACATCACCAGCGACCAGGAGGGCGAGGTCCACCTGCACGAGTACGACATCGCCTTCGAGGTCAAGCCCGGCCAGACCACCACCCACACGTTCATGGCCGACAAGACCTGCACGTGCCAGATCGAGTGGGAGGAGAACAGCGCGCCCCTCGGCACGCTGACGGTCAGTCCATGACCCTGCTCCACGGCTTCGGCCAGCGCTTCGACCTCCAGGTCCCTCTCTACCTTTATCTCTTCGCCGCCGGCGGGGTTGTCTTCCTGTCCTTCGTCCTGGTCGTGCTCTTCGCCGGCGACCAGGTGGGGGCGAAGGCGGTCGAGTATCCGCGCCGCGAGGCGCCGTGGCTGCTGCCGCTCGCCCGCTCACGGTGGCCGCGCGTCGTGGGCGGCGTGGTGGGTGTGCTGGCGCTACTGGCGGCCATCGTCGCCGGATTCTTCGGCTCCACGACGGCGTTCGTCAACCCCGCCGAGTACATCGTGTGGATCTTCTTCTGGGCGATCACCGTGATCGTCTCAGGCATCGTCGGCAACCTGTGGTACCTGCTCAACCCGTGGGCGGCGATCTACGACGCAGTGGTCAGGTTCACTCCCGTGCGGCCCCGATGGAGGCTGCCGGAGGTCGGCGTGTGGCCGGCCATGGCCGCCTACTTCGTATTCGCCTGCCTCGAGCTGACCAGCGGCATGGCCAACCGGCCGGCGATCGTCGCCCTGGCGGCGCTCGTCTACTCAGTCGTGACCCTGACCGGCATGTTCCTTTTCGGCCGCGACGCGTGGCTGGCGCACTGCGAGGGGTTCACGGTCCTGTTCGACATCGTCGGCCGCTTCGGCCCGGTCGAGGCGGAGCGCGACGAGCACGGCCGGGTGGTGGCCGTCTATCTGCGCCCCTGGGGCGTCGGTCTTCTCAAACCGATGCCTGGAGGGTGGGACCGCGTGGGCTTCATCATCCTGATGCTGAGCACGCTCGCGTTCGACGGCATCTCGTCGACGCCGGCCTGGCAGGACTTCAACGTCGCGCTGGAGCCGCTGTGGCTGCCGATGGGAGCCTTCGGGTTCTTCTTCGTTCGCACGCTGGGGCTGGTCCTGCTCACGGTCACCTTCTGGCTCGTGTTCGTCGCTTTCATGGAGGCGGTCGTCTACCTCGGCCGGCGCCAGGTGGACATGAAGGCCACCGTGACGGCCTTCGCGCTGACGCTCGTGCCGATCGCGCTGGTTTACAACTTCGCCCACAACTACAGCTACGTGATGGTCCAGTCGCAGTACTTCATCCCGCTGCTGAACGACCCGTTGGGCAAGGGCTGGCACCTGCTGCCCTCGGTCACCGGTTACACGCCCAGCTTCGCGCTGGCGCAGGCGTCCACCGTCTGGTATGCGCAGATCGTCCTGATCGTCCTGGGCCACGTCATCGCCGTCTACCTGTCGCACCTGCGGGCGGGGGAACGGTTCCGGTCGGCGCAGCGCGCTCTCCTCAGCCAGTACCCCATGCTGTTGCTGATGGTCATGTACACGATGACGAGCCTGTGGATCCTGGCCCAGCCGATCACGCAGGAGAAAGCGTGAGCGCGCGGCGCTCCGTAGTCCGCAAGCCGGTGCGCAAGCCGGTCCGGCGCACGCCGCGGTGGGTGCTGCCGGTGGCGATCGTGGGCGGGATCGCTCTCGTCGTGGCGGCGTTCTTTCTCGTCCGGTGGTACGTCACGCCACAGGCGCCCCCGGCGCCGAGCCACGACACGACGCAGTTCGTGGTGACGCAGATCACGACCATCCCGACCTCAGACTTCGAGACCATCGGCCAGGGCACCGCGAACAACCTGCTCAAGCCGGTCTCGGGCACTCCGCTGACCGGCGCGACAGGCAAGCCGCTCGTCCTCTACATCGGCGCCGAGTACTGCCCGTACTGCGCCGCCGAACGGTGGGCTTTGATCGTCGCGCTGGGCAGGTTCGGCACGTTCTCCGGCCTGCACACCACGACCTCGTCATCGACGGACGTTTTTCCGGACACGCCGACCTTCACCTTCCACGGCGCCACCTACACCAGTGACTACATCGACTTCAGGGCGGTGGAGCAGTCCGACCGCGAGCAGAACCCGCTGGAGACGCTCTCCTCGGCCGACCGGGCCGTCTACGGCAAGTACGGGTCGGGCAGCATCCCTTTCGTCGACTTCGGCAACCGCTACGTGCTCTCCGGGGCGACGTACCCGCCTGACCTGCTCAGCGGACAGAGCTGGCAGGCGATCGCGGACGAGCTGCGCGACCCGAGCTCACCGCAGGCCAAAGCCGTCGTGGGATCGGCCAACCTGCTGACCGCCGCCATCTGCAAGGCGACGTCGGACCGGCCCGCCTCCGTGTGCTCGACGCCGGCGATCCAGGCCCTCGAGAAGAAGCTGGGATAGACATGCGGCGCGTCCAGCTGGCCGCGATCGCGCTCAGCGTCGCGGGGATCGCGGTTTCGATCTACCTGACCGCGCTCCACTACGCGGGGGTCACGCCGGCCTGCCCGGCCTCGGGCTCGATCAACTGCGAGGCGGTGCTTTCGAGCTCGTACGGGGTCATCGCCGGCTCGTCGATCCCCACCTCGGCCCTCGGCATCGCGTGGTTCGCGGTCAGTGCGGCGCTGTGGACGCGGCCGCCGGGATGGCTCCAGATGGGGTGGTCGGCAATCGGTGTGGTCGGCGTGCTCTATCTCGTCTTCATCGAGATCGTCCGGCTCAACGCCATCTGCCTCTGGTGCACCGCCGCCCACGTCCTGGTCGTGGCTCTTTTGCTGATGGCGGTGACGGCGCGCGAATGATCACGTGGCCTTTCGATCTGACTGTTTACGTGGGCTTGCTGGCGCTCTACATCGGCCACGCGCTGCTGGCCCGAAGCGCTCCCGACGCGGAGCGCAAGCACACGCTGTTCTTCCTCTTCGGCCTTTTCGTCCTCTGGCTCGCGCTCGAGACGCCGATCGACACGATCAGCGACTACTACCTCGACAGCGTCCACATGCTGCAGCACGTGCTGCTCGCCTTCGTCGCGCCGCCGCTGCTCCTGCTCGGCCTCTCACCGGACATGGTGCGCAAGCTGCTGCGCGTGCCGGGGCTGCGGGCGGCGACCGAACCAGTGCCGGCGCAGGTGATCGCGGCGGTGATCATGGTCGCCTGGCATCTGCCGCCGCTGTACGACGCCACGCTCCACGACGAGTCGCTGCACGTCCTGGAGCACATGTTGTTCATCGCCAGCGGCGTCGTCCTGTACTGGCCGGTCGTCGAGGCCACCTCGGAGCACGCGCGCTGGAGGATGTCGGCCGGGGCCAAGCTCGTCTACATCCTGCTCGCCACCCTGCCGCAGGACGGCGTCGCCCTGGTCCTGATCTTCTCCCGGGTGCCGTTCTACGACTTCTACACGCACGTCCCGCGCCTGATCGAGGGCTACACGGCGCTGATCGACCAGACGATCGCGGGGGCGGTGCTGATGGTCTTCGGCAAGGTGACGCTGGGCATCGCCGCGGGGGTGATCTTCTTCCGCTGGTTCGGCGCCGAGCACCGCGAGGACCAAGGAATAGAATCGGCCCTGAGGGTGCGTTGAAGTTCTCGGAATCCATTCTCGACCTCGTCGGGAACACCCCGTTGGTGCGGCTCCACAAGGTCACGGCGGGGCTCAAGCCGACCATCCTCGCCAAGCTCGAGGAGCTGAACCCAGGCGGCAGCGTCAAAGACCGCATCGGCCTGACCATGGTCGAGGAGGCCGAGCGCACGGGCCAGCTGCGGGCGGGTGGCACGATCATCGAGCCCACCTCCGGCAACACCGGCCACGGCCTGGCCATCGTGGCCGCGATCAAGGGCTACAAGATGGTCTTCGTCATGCCGGACAAGATGTCGGCCGAGAAGATCAGCCTTCTCAAGGCCTACGGCGCCGACGTCGTCATCTGCCCGACCAACGTGGAGCGCGAGTCGCCTCAGTCCTACTACTCGGTCGCCGACCGCCTGGCGCACGAGATCCCCGGCGCCTTCCAACCCAACCAGTACTTCAACCCACGCAACCCCGAGGCGCACTACCGCACGACCGGCCCCGAGATCTGGGAGCAGACGGAGGGCAGGGTCGACGTATTCGTCGCGGGCATGGGCACCGGGGGCACCATCAGCGGCGTGGCGAAGTACCTCAAGGAGAGGAAGCCTTCGGTGCACGTTGTGGGCGCCGACCCCGAGGGCTCCCTCTACTCCGGACCGATCGCCCCCTACAAGGTCGAGGGCGTCGGTGAGGACTTCATCCCCGGGACGATGAACCTCCAGATCGTGGACCAGATCGTGCAGGTCACCGACAAGGAGTCGTTCGTGGCCGCGCGCCGGCTGGCGCGCGAGGAGGGGATCCTGGTCGGCGGGTCCTCGGGCCTCGCCCTGCAGGCCGCGCTCACGGTTGCGCGCGACCGGGGGCCGGACGAGGTCATCGTCGTCCTCTTCCCGGACACGGGCCGCAACTACCTGAGCAAGTTCTTCAATGACGAGTGGATGCGCCAGAACGGCTTCCTCGCGCGCCTGGGCGCGATCCGCATCCGCGAGGTGCTGGCGCTGCACTCCAAGGGGCTGCCGCCGCTCGTCACCGTCGAAGCGGGCAAGTCGGTCGGGGAGGCCATCGACCTGATGCAGCGCTACGGCATCTCGCAGCTGCCCGTGGTCGAGGAGTCGAACGGCCAGGGCGTGGTCGGCACGCTGCAGGAGCGCACGCTGCTTGACCGCGTCTACCGCGACCCCGCGGTCGTGTCGACGGCGGTCTCCACGGCGATGGACGCACCGCTCAGCCAGGTGGCCGTCGACTCGTCGCTGGACGACGCCTTCGAACCCTTGCTCCGCGGCGAGCAGGCGGTGCTCGTCACCGAGGCGGACAAGCCGGTCGCGGTGATCACGCGCGCCGACCTCCTCGAGTTCGTGGCGCATCGCGGTCGTGGCTGATCCCGACCACTGG
>JBKPCW010000153.1:0-9388 GCA_046727555.1 Candidatus Dormiibacterota bacterium
GCTGTCGCGGGTGTCCAGCACCTCGCGCGGCACGCCGGGCACGCGGTTCGGGATCTGCAAGCCGAAGATCGGGTCCACGTGCGTCGAGACACCGCGCAGGTCGCCGTTCAGGATCGCCCGCACGATGGCCCGCGTGTGCGCGATCGACATCCGCTCGCCGACGCCGTACGGACCGCCGACCCAACCCGTGTTCAGCATCCACACGTCCGCGTGATGGCGCCGAACGCGCTCGACCAGCATGTCGGCGTAGCGCTCCGGAGGCAAAACCAGGAACGGCGCCGCGAAGCAGGTGCTGAAGATCGGCTCGGGCTCGGTCACGCCCCGCTCGGTGCCGGCGACCTTGGCGGTGTAGCCGGAGAGGAAGTAGTAGCGGATCTGCTCCTCGTCCAACCGCGCCACCGGCGGAAGCACGCCGAAAGCGTCGGCGGACAGGAACATCACGTTGTGCGGGTGGCTGCCGGTGCCCGACACCACTGCGTTCGGGATCAGGTCGATGGGGTAGGCGGCGCGCGTGTTCTCCGTCTTCTCGTCCGAGTCGTAGTCGGGCACGCGCGTGCGCGGGTCGAAGACGACGTTCTCCAGGATCGTGCCGAAGCTCTCGGTCGCGGTGTAGATCTCCGGCTCCGATTCCTTGTGGATGCGGATCGTCTTGGCGTAGCACCCGCCCTCGAAGTTGAAGATCCCGCGGTCGCTCCAGCCATGCTCGTCGTCGCCGATCAGGCGGCGCGAGGGGTCGGCCGAGAGCGTCGTCTTGCCGGTACCGCTCAGGCCGAAGAACAGCGCGATGTCCGAGCCGTCCTGGTCGGCGTTGGCGGAGCAGTGCATCGGGAACACGCCCTGGGCCGGCAACAGATAGTTCAGCGCGGTGAAGATGGACTTCTTGATCTCGCCCGCGTAGCCGGTGCCGCCGATGATCACGATCCGGCGGCCCAGGTTGACCAGGATGAACGTCTCGCTGCGGGTGCCGTCGCGCGCAGGGTCCGCCTTCACCGACGGCAGGGAGATGACCGTGAAGTCGGGCTCGAACTCCATCAGCTCGTCCGCGGTCGGGCGGATGAACAGGTTGCGGGCGAAGAGGCTGTGCCAGGCGAGCTCCGAGATCACGCGCACGCGCAGGCGGAAGCGAGGGTCGGCACACGCGAAGACGTCCTGTGTGAACACGTCGTGCGTTTCGATGAATTCGCTCATGCGGCGGAGCAGGCCTTCAAACCTTTCCGGCGCGATCGGCTGATTGCCCGGGTGCCACCAGATGGCCTCCTGGCTCGTGGGCTCCTTGACGAAGAACTTGTCCTTGGGAGAGCGGCCTGTGTGCTTTCCCGTCTCGGCGGTCAGGGCGCCGGTGGAGACGATGGTCGCCTCCTGGCGGAGGATTGCCTGCTCGTACAGAGCGGCAGGGCTCAGGTTTCTGCGCGGCACGATTTTGAGGTTAAGCGATGCGCGCCCGGCTGCGGCTGCTCGTCCGCCGGCGCTGCTTGCCGCTGACGTAGTCGACCAGGATGTACTCGCCAAGCCGGTCCGGAGAGACGAAGAAGGCGCGGCCCTTGTTGATGCGCGTCATCTGGTTGATGAACTCGGTCAGGTACGGGCCCCGCTCGAGCATGAAGGTGTTGATCGTGATCCGGTCGCGGGTGCAGCGCTTCACCTCGCTCAGCGTCTGCTGGATCGTCCTGTAGGTCGGCGGATAGGCGAACGACGCGCGCCCGTTCTCCTCGAGGTGGGCGGTGGGCTCCCCGTCGGTGATCATGATCACCTGCCGGTTCCCCCGGTGCTTGGCAAGCAGCGACCTTGCCAGCTGGAAGCCGTGCTGCATGTTGGTGCCGTACACGTAGTCGTTGAGCGCCAGCTGGGGCAGCGTCTGCGGCTTGAGCTCGACCGCGTAGTTCGAGAAGCCGACCACGTACAGGGAGTCACGTGGGTACTGCGAGCGAATCAGGGAGTCGAGCGCGATGGCGACCTTCTTGGCGGCCAGGAAGCAACCACGAAGGAACATCGAGCGGCTCATGTCGATCATCAGCACAGTCGACGCCTGGGTCATGTGCTCGGTGCGGTGGACGACGAAGTCCTTCGGCGCCATCTTGACGGGCACCTTCGGCCCCTCGCGCACGATCGAGTTGAAGAGCGTCTCCTTCATGTCGAGCAGGAAGGGGTCTCCGTACTCGTAGACCTTCAGCTCGTCGGAGGCGTCGGTGCCGACGCCGCCTCGCCACAGCTGGTGCTGGCCCATGCGGGTCTTCTTGAGCTGGTCGAAGATGTCGCGCAGCGCCGACTGGCCGATGCGGCGCATGCCGCGCGGCGTCAGGTCGAGGCGCCGTCCCTTGCGCTCGACGTACCCCGCCTTCTCCAGCACCTCGGTCACCTGGCGAAGCTGGTCGAGCGCCTGCCGCGCCTCGGGCCCGAGGATCTGCTGCGCCAGCGAGCGGTCGACGTCGTCGGGACGGAAGCTGCCGCGCTCCAGCTGCGACTCGAGGCGGTCCATCTGCTGCAGGCGCTCCATGAGCCCCATCGCCTCGCCGAGGCTCATCGGATCCTCGCCGAAGAACGGGTACCGCTCGGTGAGCTCGGACGGCGGCATCATCGCCTGCATGAACCCGGAGAGCCGCGCCAGCTCGAGGCGCAGCGAGTCGTCCTGGAGGAGGGCGTCCATCATCTGACGCAGCTCTTCGCGCGCCTCGGGGCTCAGCGATTGCAGCAGGGACTGCATCTGCGCCATCTGCCTCTGCAGGTGCTCGAGGAGCTCGTCGAGAGAGTTGATCCCCGGCGGGAACATGTCGCCGTACTTCTGCATGAAGCCGTTGAAGTCGGGCGTCCGGCCCTCCATCCGCTGCTCCAGCATCTTGTTCAGGTCACGGACCATCTCCCGGACCCGCGTCAGGTCCTGGCCCTGCATCTGCTGCAGCGAGCCCTTGATGCCCTGGAACATCTGGTCGAGCATCTGCTGCTGCAGCTTCTGCATCAGCTCGTCGAACTTCTGCCGCGCCTGGTCGTCCATGAACTCGTAGTTGCGGAGGCCCTTGACGCGGCCGCCGAGGTCGTCCGGCAGGCGGTCCAGCTGTTCGGTCCGCTGGCGCGCGATCCGGTCGAGCAGCTTGCGTGCGTCGGGCGCGGCCTCCTTCAGCCGGCGGTCGATGCCACCGCGTTCGGTGTCGATGACGTCCTGCACCTGCTGCCGCAGCTCCTCGACCGTGGAATCGAGGTTGTAGCGACCAAGCTCCCGCTCGCGCGCCTCCCGGAGCTGCTTCATGAGCTGCTCCAGGCCGGGCATGTTGGGCGAGCCCCAGCGGAGGAATCGTTGCAGGGCGGCGTTGAGGTCGCCGTAGTTCATCAGGTCGTCGGAGAGGGCGTCCAGGACGTCGCCGGCGTCGAGCTCGTCGAGCTTCTGACTACCGTCCCAGCGGGAGTAGCGAAACCTCACCCGACCACGCTAGCAGGGCGCCAGCCACCCAGCTTGCGTTCGATGGCGCGCGCCGCCCGCAGCGCTGTGGCGTCGCGCCAGTTGGCGGCGACGACCTGGACGCCGATGGGCAGATTCTCGGGCGAAGTGCCCGCTCGGACCACCACGCAGGGGTTGCCCGACAGGCTGTACGGCACCGTGTAGCTGAGCTGGTGGTCGCCGACCGGTTTGACCCGGATGAGCGGCGCGACATCTGGCGCGACCGGGGACAGGATCAGGTCGAAGCGCAGCATGAACTTGAGAACCGCGCTGCGGAACCCATCCCACCGTTCGTACATCCGCTCGTGGCTCATGTGCTTGCGGCCCCAGTAGCCGAGGGTCACCTGGTATGCGTCGTTGAGGTTCGGCGGGCGCTCCTCGCTCACCGTGCAGCCGGCCGCGGCGAGCACTCTCGCGGCCGCCCTCACGGCCGCCGCGACGGGCGGGCTCGCCTTGACCATGCCGTCGTCCGTGTACCACGCGACGCGCAGGCCTTCGAGCTTTGGGGTGCGCTTGGGGACGGGCACTGGCACCACGCCCGAGTCGATGCCGTCCGGACCGGCGAGCACGCGGAGGGCGATCAGCAGGTCGGAGACGTAGCGCGCCATCGGGCCGACGGAGCTGCGAGGGTCGGACAGCCCGCCGGCCAGGCCGTAGCCGCCGGTGACGGGGATCAGGCCCGCGGTCGGCTTCAAGGCCGCGACGCCGCAGTAGTGGGCGGGCAGCCGGAGGCTGCCGCCCGAGTCGGTGCCGAGACCGAGCGGCGAACCGCCCGCGGCGATGATGGCCGCCTCGCCGCTGCTCGTGACCCCGGGTGACCGGTTGATGTCGTAGGGGTTGCGGGTGCCGCCGCGCATCGGGCTCCAGCTGTCCTCGTCCGAGCCGGCGGGCGGAGAGTTCGTCTTGCCGATCAGGATCGCGCCGGCGCGGCGCATCCGGGCGACGACGGTGGCGTCGTGGTCGGGCATGTCCTTCTGGAGCATGCGCAGGCCTGCCGTGGTCGGCACTCCGGCGGTGTTGAAGATGTCCTTGGCCGTGAACGGAACGCCGTGGAGGGGGCCCAGTACCGCGCGGCGCTTGCTGTTGTGGCGATCGGCGGCGCGGGCCTCCTTGATGGCCGTCTCCGCGGTGGCGAAGACGACCGCGTTGAGCCGCGGGTTGACGGTGTGGATGTGCTCGAGGTGGGCCCGGACGACCTCCACGGAGGAGAGCTTTTTGGCCCGGATCGCGCGCGCCAGCCAGCCGGCTGGGGCGCCGATTACGTCTCGCACGCGGCGAGATTAGCCCGTGCGCGCGAGAAATGGCCCTCACTTGGCCGGATAGGCCGGACTATCTGGGGTTTTGGCCGGTCGAGTGCCTGGATAGGCCGGACTATCCGAGGGTTCAGACGGTGTCGCCAGGCTTGATGTCGAGGACTTTGACGTTCGGCCCCACCAGCTCCTGCAGCTGCGCCGGCGTGCCGGACAGGATGGGGAACGTGGCGAAGTGCATCGGCACCACCGTCTTGACCCCCAGCAGCTGGACCGCCTTGGCCGCTCGCTCCGGGCCCATGGTGTAGAAGCCGCCGATGGGCAGGAAAGCGACATCGAACTTGCTCAACTCGGCGATCAGTGCCATGTCACCGAATACGTCGGTGTCGCCGGCGAAGTAGACCGTGAAGCCGTTCTCGAACTCGATCACCAGGCCGCACGCCTCGCCGCCGTAGACGATGGCGCCGTTGTCGGTGATGCCGCAGGTGTGCTCGGCGTGGACGAGGGTCACGTTGATGCCCTCGGCCTCGATCGTCCCACCTTTGTTGCCGCCGATGATCTTTTCGCTGTCGAGGCCCTTTGACCCGAGCCAGGCCCCGATCTCGTGGTTGGTGACGATGGTCGGCTTGGTCCGGCGCGCGATCTCGAGGCCGTCGTGGATGTGGTCGAAGTGGCCGTGCGTGATGAGCATCAGGTCACAGCGGTCGATGTTCTTGAGTGTTTCCGGCGCGGCCGGGTTGCCCATGACCCACGGGTCGATCAGGACTTCCTTGCCTTTCGCGCTCCTGGCCTTCCAGGTGCCGTGACCCACCCAGGTGAAGCTGACTCCGCTGTTCAGCGCCATGCTCGCCCCCTAACTGGTAGCCGTGCGGAAAAGTCGATTTTCCCACACGGCCAGGACGAAGATTCCGATCGCCGCGACCGTCCAGAGGTTGGGGAAGAACAGCTCGCACGGCTGCCGGTAGAAGCCGAGAAGGCAGACGGCGAGGATCGCAAGTGTCAACCAGCGCCGGCGCTCGATGCCACGCACGACGAGGAGCAGCGCCAGTGGCAGAAGCGGCAGCCACTGGTAAGGCCACACCTCGTTGGGGATCAGCGCGCCGAGGGCGAAGCCGAGCGACATGCCGTAGGCGGGGTTCCAGCCGCTGCGCCAGGCGCCCCACGCCGCGGCCGCGGCGAACAGGATGGCGCTCAGATAGGAAAGGAAGAACGCGAGGGCTTCGAAATGGAGCGGCGAGCGGACGATGACGTAGCCGGTGCCGCCCGGCACGGCGAACTCCTCCCCGCCGATGTAGCGCGTGAAAAGCGTCCTGACCGAGTCGTACGCGCAGTCGACGTTGTAGGAACCGAGCGACGGCAGCAGCACGTGCTGGTAGTAGAAGACCGCGCCACCGAGCCCGAGAGGGATGAAGGCGACGGCGGTGAAGGCGACCGCCGCGGCGGCCAGCGCCACCGCGTAGCGCACGCGATGCTCGGGGCGCGGACCGATGACCATCGCGGCGGGAAAGTACTTGAACGCGGTGGCGATGCCCGCAGCGGCGCCGGCGAGTGCCGGCCGGTTCCGCTCCAGCCACACCGACCCCATCGCGCACACCAGGAGCACGCCGCCTCGCTGGCCGGCGCTGACGTCCGCGAACAGCGGCGGGAAGTAGCCGGCGACGAGCCAGAACAGCGGCGGCGCGAGCGCGTGCGCCGGCGCGACCGCCCGGTAGAGCAGCGCCAGCGCCACGATCAGGGCGAGGGCGTCGAACGCTGTCCACACCTGCACGCCGATTTCCTTCGGCAGCAGGGCGATCGGGACCGCGAGCGCAGCGACCGGCGGCGGGCTGACGAAGGCGTCGAGGCCGCCGGGCGGCGCGATGATGTGCGTCCGCGCCAGGTAGCTCGCCGCCGCGTCGTACATGTGGGCCGGGTTGGTCAGATAGGCGCGCCCTCCCTCCCACATGCCCTCCGTGTCCGGCCGGCGCGGCGTGAGAATCGTGAGCCCGATCGCGCGGAGCCAGAACGCCGCCGCGATCGCCCAGTACAGGAGCGGCCGGGTGAGGACCCTGCGGATCAATCGGTGGGCGCGCCGTTGCGCGAGAGCCAGCTCGTCCCTTTCAGGAAGTCGATGAAGGCCGTCACCGAGGCGGGCAGCTTCCGCCGGCGCAGGTGCACGATGTTCCAGTCGCGGCGAATCGGGAACCCTCGCACCTTCAGTTCGACGAGGCGCCCGCTCGCGAGCTCGAGGGCGATCGCGTAGCGCGAGATGACGGCGAGGCCGAGTCCGGATTCGACCGCGTGCTTGATGGCGCCGTTGGAGCCGAGCTCCATCGCGGCGACGAGCTTCGCGCCGGCCTTGCGCGCCTCCTTCTCGAGCGACCAGCGGCTGCCGGACGTCGCCTCGCGCATGATGAACGGCTCCTTGGCGAGGTCCTTCAAGGACAGGCCGGCCTTGCCGGCGAGCGGATGGCCGGCGGGCGCGACGACGACGAGCTCATCGCTGAGAAACGGGACGATCGCGAGGTCGGGGTCTTTCGAGGCGGGCCCGACCACCGCCAGGTCGAGCACGTTGTTCAGCACCTCCTCCTGGACGCGGGCCCGCGAGCCGATCTCGAGCGAGATCACGAGCCCGGGGTGCAGCTTCTTGAAGGCGCCCAGCGCCGCCGGCAGCAAGTAGATGCCGACGGTCGTGCTCGCGCCGACCCGCAGGCTGCCGCGATGGATGCCGCGCATCTCCTCGATGGCGACCGTCGCCTCATCCAGCGTGTCGAGCATGCGGCGCGCGTAGCCGTACAGGAGCGTGCCCGCCTCGGTCAGCTGGACGCGCTTGCCGAGGCGGTCAAGCAGCGGCAGCCCCAGCGCCTCCTCCAGCTCCTTGACCTGGTACGAGACCGACGGCTGGCTGAGCTTGAGGCGCTGCGCGGCCAGGCTGAAGCTGGTCAGGTCGGCCACGGTCTTGAACGTGCGGAGCTGGCGCAGGGTGACCGCACGATCGAGGTCGATCTCGCGGGAGGCCTTGGGCACGGCGCCTACGATATATGCGGTATGGCCGCCCGCAAGCCTCGGTCGCTTTCGCCTGTCCGCCGCACCACTCCGAGCCTCGAGGGCGTCGAAGCTCCCCAGCGCGAAGCCACGACCGTCTCTGAGCAGAAGATCAACCAGTACCGCAAGCGCCGCCACCAGGCGCTGCACTCGGACACCGAGGCCGCCAACAAGCGACGCGCCGCGGGCAAGGCGACGGCGCGCGACCGGATCGAGATGCTCCTCGACGAGGGCTCGTTCGTGGAGCTGGACGTGTTCGCCACCCACCGCGCGGTCGGATTCGGCATGGAGGACCGCAAGATCGCCGGCGACGGCGTGGTCGCGGGCTTTGGCGAGATCGACCGGCGCCCCGTCGCCGTGTACGCGTACGACGCCACCGTGTTCGGCGGCTCGCTGGGCGAGGTCACCGCGGAGAAGATCGTCAAGGTCCAGGAGCTGGCGCTGCGCAACCGCGTGCCGATCATCGGTATCAATGATTCGGGCGGAGCGCGCATCCAGGAAGGCGTCGTCGCGCTCGCGGGTTACGCGGACATCTTCTTCCGCAACGTGCGCTCGTCCGGCGTGATCCCCCAGATCTCCGTGATCGCCGGGCCCTGCACCGGCGGCGCGGTCTACTCGCCGGCCATCACCGACTTCATCTTCATCGTCGCCGGCCAGGGCTACATGTTCATCACGGGCCCCGAGGTCATCAAAGTGGTCACCGGCGAGGCGGTCTCGTTCGACGAGCTCGGCGGCGGCAACGTGCACAACGCGACGTCAGGCGTCGCGCACTTCCTCCCCAAGACGGAGGCGGAGTGCGCCGCCGGCGTGCGCAAGCTTCTCTCCTACCTGCCGCTGTCGAACACCGAGCGGCCGCCGTTCGTGCCCACGACGGACGATCCCGAGCGGGCCGACGTGGAGCTGCAGACCATCGTCCCGGAGTCGCCGAACAAGCCGTACGACATGCGCGAGGTCGTCTCGCGAGTGCTCGACGGCCGCGAGCTCTTCGAGGTGCAGCCCTTCTTCGCCCCGAACATCGTGGTCGGTCTCGGTCGCCTGGGCGGCCACGTGGTCGGCATCGTGGGCAACCAGCCCAAGGTGCTGGCGGGGGCCATCGACATCAACGCCTCGGTGAAAGCGGCGAGGTTCATCCGCTTCTGCGACGCCTTCGGCATCCCGATCGTGTCGTTCGTCGACGTGCCCGGCTATCTGCCCGGACGCGACCAGGAGCACGGCGGGATCATCCGGCACGGAGCGAAGCTCCTTTACGCGTACGCCGAGGCGACCGTGCCCAAGCTGACTGTCATCACGCGGAAGGACTACGGAGGCGCGTACTGCGTGATGTCGCCGAAGCAGATGGGCGCCGACCTGAACCTCGCCTGGCCGACGGCGGAGATCGCCGTGATGGGGCCCGAGGCGGCGGTGAACATCATCTACAAGCGCGACCTGGCCGCCGCGTCCGACCCGGCGGCGCGCCGCAAGGAGCTGGTGGCCGAGTACACGACACGGTTCGCCAACCCGTACGTAGCCGCCGAGCGGGGCTACATCGACGACGTGATCGAGCCGCGGGACACGCGCCGCGAGCTCGTGCGCGCGCTGGAGCTGTGCCTCCGCAAGACCGTCGAGCGGCCGCCGCGCAAGCACGGGAACATACCGCTCTAAGCAGCTCCCAACCGCGGATAGTCCGGACTATCCGGGCTAGGTG
>JBKPCW010000154.1:0-2777 GCA_046727555.1 Candidatus Dormiibacterota bacterium
CGAGAGCGCCTCGAGCCGGGCGAGGTTCGAGCCGGCGATCTGGCTGTAGTAGCGGCCCCCCGCGGCGGGTAGCGTCACGCGTAGATTCTGGCGACATGCCGACGCCAGAGAACGTCATCTTCTTCGCCACCCCCGCCGACCTGCGCGCGTGGTTCGAGGCCAACCACGAGACCGCGACCGAGCTGTGGCTCGGCTATCACCGCAAGCGGTCCGGGCGGCCTTCGGTGACGTGGCAGGAGGTCGTCGACCAGGAGCTGTGCTTCGGCTGGATCGACAGCGTGCGTTACCCGCTCGGCGAAGACCGCTCCGCGCAGCGCATCACGCCGCGGCGCAAGCGGAGCGTCTGGAGCGCGATCAACATCAAGCGTTTCGAGGAGCTGGACGCCCTGGGGCTCGTCCACCCGGCGGGACGCGCGGCGTTCGAGAAGCGCGACGAGGCCCGGTCGCGGATCTATTCGTACGAGAACCGCTCCCGCGGCTTCGACGCTGCGTCAGAAGCTGAGTTCCGCAAGCACAGGACCGCCTGGAGATTCTTCGAGGCGCAGGCGCCGTCCTACCGGAGAATCGCGTCCTTCTGGGTCATGAGCGCGAAGCGCGACGAGACGCGGAGGCGCCGCCTCGAGCGCCTGATCGCGCACTCCCAGAAGGGTAAGCGGCTGCCGGCTTTGCAGCCTTCGCCTCGTTCTCGCGCACCCGCTTCTCGAGAAGTCTCTTGATCTCGGGCATGGGCAGCGGCTCGTCGAATCGAAACTGCAGCGTGCCTTTCGCCGCCACGTACCTTTCCAGGCCTTTCGCCCGGTAGGTCTCGCCGAGCGCGTAAAGCCCGACGTGCCGGCTGTGCGCCGCGAAGTAGACCAGGCGGCCGTTGAGGTGGTAGTAGGGCATCCGGTAGCTGAGTCGCTCCTCGGCCTGGGGCGCCACTTCGCGGATCATCCGGCGCAGCGCGCGGAGGTGCGGCTGCGCCGCTTTGGGCGCAGCCGCGATGTAGGCGTCGACCTCGTTCTTCACTTGCTCGACTTGAGGGTCTCGAGCAGCTCGGCCAGCCGCTCCATCGACTCGTCGGCGCCGCTCTTCATGCCGGCCGCGACCATGCCGTCTCGGTCCATGACCGACTCGAAGACGAGGTGCGCCACGATTCGCGTCTTGTTGCCCAGCGACTCGAACGTCGCGGTCTGCAGCGCGACGTGGCCGGGCACGCCCTCGTACTCGAACGTCTGGCAGATCCGTTCCGGCGCCGTGACGTCGTGGGTGACGCCGCGGAACGCAAACTCGCTGCCGTCTGCCGCCCGCTGGATCACACGCCACTCGCCACCCTGCCTGATGTCGAACTTCTCGACCCGGTTCTCGTACCGGCGCGGACCCCACCACTGCGCGAACAGCTTCGGGTCGGTGTAAGCGCGAAAGACGAGCTCGCGGGGGGCGTCCAGCACGACCGTCGAGGTGAGGTCCTGCCGGCCGGGCTCGATCGTGTACTCAGTCGTCGGCATCGTCGTGGTCTCCTTGGTGTTCATCGGTCTTCTCCTTTCCAATCAGGTCTTGCAGCATGTCGTCCAGGCGCTGGAAGCTCTCGTCCCAGAAGCGCCTGTACTCCCCCACCCAGTCGGACGCCTCCTTGAGGCGCCCCGGCTCGAGGCGGCACGGCCGCCACTGCGCGTTGCGGCTCTGGGTGACCAGGCCGGCGCGCTGTAGCACTTTGAGGTGTTTGCTGATGCCGGGGAGGCTCAGGTCGAACGGTTTGGCCAGCTCCGTGACCGGGGCCTCGCCCTGGGAAAGACGTGCCAGGATCGCCCGCCGGGTGGGGTCGGCGAGGGCTGCGAACGTGACACTCAAACTGTCGGATGCCATCTATATTTATCTACCTAGCTAATTAACTGCTCGGTAGAATACCGCCTGGCCCGGAGGGTTGTCAAGCCCCTGGAATCGGGCTACGCGATCTCGGTGCCGCCGTGCAGATCGAGGACGGCGCCGGTCATCCATCCGCTCTGTGCCCGGTCGGCGAGGAAGAGCGCGGTCCGTGCCACATCCTCTGGAGTGCCGAGGCGGCGGAGGGCATGGGCTTCGGCCAGCCGGCTCTGCACATCGGGCGGGATCCGCGACCGATTGTCCTCGGTCAGGATGGTCTCAGGCGCGATGCAGTTGGCCCGGATCCCGAACGGTCCGGCCTGGAGCGCGACGTCTTGCGTGAGCAGCTGGATGCCGGCCTTGGCCACCGCGTAGGGGATCGGGGAGCGTGCGTGCGGCCGGCGGCCGGCGGTCGACGAGATCGTGATGATGTCGCCGCGACCCAGCTGCTTCATCCCCGGAAGGAAGCTCCGCAGGGTGAGAAAGGTGGCGGTCAGGTTGGCGTCCAACGTGGCCTTCCATCGCTCGATCGGGATCTCCTCGAGCGGTCCCGGCGGGGCCAGACTCGCGCCCGCGTTAGCGACCAGAAGGTCGACCTGACCGGTGGCATTTTCGATGTCCGTACGCATTCGCTCGATCTCGGCGGCGTCGGTCAGCTCCGCCAGGACTGCAAGGGCTCGCGCTCCACCGGCCGCGATGCTGGAGCGCACCTCCTCGACCGCGGAGGGGTCGCGGCCGTGAACGACCACGATGGCGCCTTCGGCCGCGAACAGCCGGGCGATCGCGGCTCCGATCCCTCTTGACGATCCCGTGACGAGCGCGACGCGGCCCTCGAGCCGGTTGCCCATCAGGCGGCCCGCACCAGCCGCATGGTCGGCACGGCGGCCGCCATCGCTAGCGCGACCGCGACCACCACCGCCACGATCGACCCGACC
>JBKPCW010000155.1:0-7416 GCA_046727555.1 Candidatus Dormiibacterota bacterium
GACGGCCCGACCATCATCGCCGAGCCTCTCGACGAGTCGATGGGCTTCGTGGGCAAGGTCACGCAGATCAACAAGGAGCCGATCACCGCCCTTCTCGGCCGCGGCTACATCCCGGTCATCGCGTCGATCGGGCTCGGCTACGACGGCCACGCGTACAACATCAACGCGGACACGGTCGCGGCCGAGATCGCCGTCGCGCTCGGGGCGGCGAAGGTGATCCTGCTCACCGACGTGCCCGGCGTGCAGGGCGTCGACGGCCATGTCGTCGCCGTGCTGTCCAGAGAGGACGCGCGGAAGCGCATCGAGAAGGGCGAGGTCTCGGGCGGCATGATCCCGAAGCTCCAGGCGTGCCTGCGCGCGCTCGACGGGGTGCCGCTCGCGCACATCGTGGACGGCCGCACCAAGCACGCGCTGCTGCTGGAGCTGTTCACGGAGGCGGGCATCGGGACCATGGTCACACCCTGAAAATGCTCAAAACATCGGAGCTGTCCGAGCGCTATCTGATGCAGGTCGGCCGGCGCCTGCCGGTCACCTTCGTCCGCGGCCAGGGTTGCGCGGTCTACGACGACGCCGGCCGCGAGTACCTCGACATGGTCGCGGGCATCGCGGTCAACCTCCTCGGCCACTCCCACCCGGACGTCGTGGCCGCGCTCAGCGCTCAGGCCGCGAAGCTGATCCACACCTCGAACCTGTACTTCACGCAGCCGCAGGTCGAGCTTGCGCGCCGGTTGGTGGAGCTGTCGTTCCCCTCGCGCGTCTTCTTCTGCAACTCCGGCGCCGAGGCCAACGAAACGGCGATCAAGCTCGCGCGCAAGTGGGGCAGGAAGCACCGCGACGGGGCCTTCGAGATCATCACCACCACCGGCTCGTTCCACGGCCGCACGCTCGCCGCCGTCACCGCGGGCGGGCAGCACAAGTACTCGGATCCGTTCCAGCCGCTGCCACCCGGCTTCGTCCACGTCCCCTTCAACGACGCCGAGGCGATCGAGGCCGCGACGACCGACAGGACCGTGGCCGTGATGCTCGAGCCGGTGATGGGCGAGATCGGCGTCATCCCCGCTACGCCGGGCTACCTGAAGCGCGTGCGCGAGTGGTCCGACAAGAAGGACCTGCTCCTGATCCTCGACGAGGTGCAGACCGGCCTCGGCAGGACCGGCAGGTGGTTCGCCCACCAGCACGCGGGCATCACGCCCGACGTGATGACCCTGGCCAAAGGGCTCGGCGGGGGCGTGCCGATCGGCGCCTGCCTCGCCAACCCGCGGGCCGACGTCTTCGAGCCGGGAGACCACGGTTCGACGTTCGGCGGCAACCCGCTCGCGTGCGCCGTCGCGTCCACCGTGCTGCAGGTCGTGCAGCGCGACGGCCTGGTGGGCCACGCGGCCGAGATGGGGGAGCTGCTCGAGTCTTCGCTCCAGGACCTGGGCGCAAAAGAGACGCGCGGCGTGGGCTTGATGCGGGCCTTTCAGTTCGAGGAGGCGAAGGCGAAGCCATTCCAGCTGTCGTGCCTGGAGGCCGGCCTGGTCGTCAACGCCGTCGACGACAACTCGATCCGTCTCGTGCCGCCGCTGATCATCACCGCCGAGCAGATCGAGCGCGGGCACGACGTGATGAAGAAGGTCGCGGGATGACGGCCACCAAATCGCAGCGGCACAGCGCGATCCTGCGGCTGGTCAACGGCGGCTCCGTGCACACGCAGCAGGAGATCGCGGCCGCGCTCGCCCGCCGCGGCGTGCACGCCACCCAGGCGACGATCTCGCGCGACATCCAGGAGCTGGGCCTCGTCCGCTCGGGCGCCGGCTATCGCACCTCGGCAGCGCTGGTGCGTGAGCTCGTGCTGTCGGTGGAGCTCGTCGAGCCGATGGCGGTGATCAAGACGCCGCCGGGGACCGCCAACCTGGTGGCGCGCCGGATCGACGAGGCGGCGCTGCCCGGCGTCGCGGGCACGGTGGCCGGCGACGACACGATCATCGCCGTGCTTCGCCGGCCGGGCGCGGCCCGGCAGCTCAAGGAGCTGCTGGCAGGTGCCTGACACAAAGAAGCTCGTGCTGGCCTACTCGGGCGGGCTCGACACGTCGGTCGCGATCCGCTGGCTCAAGGACCGGGGCTGGGACGTGATCGCTTTCACGGTCGACCTCGGCGAGAAGAAGGACCTCGCCGCGATCCAGGCCAGGGCGCTGAAGACCGGCGCCTCGGCGGCCTACGTCGCGGACGGGCGATTGCCCTTCATCCAGCTCTTCGTCTGGCCGTCGCTGCAGGCGGGCGCCGTGTACGAGAAGGAGTACCCGCTGGCCACGGCGCTCGGCCGCCCGCTGATCGCGGCCATGATGGTCGAGGTCGCGCGGCGCGAGGGCGCGCAGGCGATCGCGCACGGCTGCACCGGCAAAGGCAACGACCAGGTCCGGTTCGACGTGACCACCGCGGCACTTGCGCCCGACCTCCAGGTCGTCGCGCCCGTGCGCGAGTGGGGCATGAACCGCGACGACGAGATCGAATACGCGACGAAGCACGGCATCGAGGTCCCGGCGACCGTGCGCGAGCCGTACTCGACCGACGAGAACCTGTGGGGCCGGTCCATCGAGGCCGGCGTGCTCGAGGACCCTTGGGCCGAACCGCCGAAGGACGTGTACGCGTGGACGCGGGACCCGCGCGCATGCCCGGACGAGCCGGCGTACGTCGAGATCTCTTTCCATGAAGGCATCCCGGTCGCGCTCGACGGCAAGCCGGTCGCGCCGCTCGAGCTGGTGGCGGCGCTCAACCGCGTGGGCGGCGACAACGGCGTGGGGCGGATCGACCATCTCGAGAACCGTCTGATCGGAATCAAGTCGCGTGAGATCTACGAGGCGCCGGCGGCGGTCCTGCTCCTGCAGGCGCACCAGGCGCTCGAGGACATCACGCTGCCAAAAGAAGTCGCGCGCTTCAAGGACCTCGTCGCCCAGCAGTGGGCGCAGATGGTCTACGACGGCCTGTGGTTCAGCCCGCTGCGCGACGCCCTTTATGCGTTCGTCGCCGAGACCCAGCGGCACGTGACCGGCGATGTGCGGCTCAAGCTGTACCGGGGCTCATCGCACGTCGTGGGCCGCAAGGGTCCGCACCAGCTGTACGAGCTCTCGCTCGCGACCTACGGCAAAGGCGACCAGTTCGACCAGTCGGCCGCGGCCGGCTTCATCAAGCTCTGGGGCATGGGCCTGCGCACGTCGGCGCGGATCCAGGGCCGGCTGCACGCGCGCGAGCTGGGCAAGCTGCTGGGCGACGCCAAGAGGCTGACCCCATAAGCAAGTTGTGGGGTGGCCGGTTCAAAGGCAGGCTGCTGCCGGAGCTGGAGCGCTTCTCGTCCTCGCTCGAGGTCGACTACGAGCTGTACCCCTACGACATCGCCGGCAGCCTCGCGCACGCGCGCGGCCTGGCGGCGGCGGGGCTGATCACGAAGGCGCAGCTGGCGGCCATCGCGCGCGGCCTACGCCGGATCGAGAAGGAGCTCGACGCGGGCGACTTCAAGTTCGCGGAGACGGACGAGGACATCCACACCGCGATCGAGCGCCGGCTGACTGAGCTCACGCCCGCCGGCGCCGCGCTGCATACGGGGCGCTCGCGCAACGACCAGGTCGCGCTCGACCTGAGGCTGTACTGCCGGGACGCGGCGCGGCAGGCGATCCGCCTGCTCGGCGGCCTGATCGACGCGCTGGCCGTCAAAGCCGCGGCACACGGCGATTGGCTGATGCCTGGCTACACGCACCTCCAGCGCGCCCAGCCCGTGACCGTCGGCCACCACCTGCTCGCCCACGCCGAGCCCCTCCTGCGCGACGCCCGCCGCTTCGAGGCCGCGTTCGCCGCCGCGGGGACGATGCCGCTGGGCTCGGGCGCGCTGGCCGGGTCGACGCTCCCGCTCCAGAGGCGAACCGTGGCGCGCGAGCTGGGCCTGGCCGACCTGACCGCGAACACCATGGACGCGGTCTCGGACCGCGATTTCGCCCTCGACCTGGTGTACGCGTGCGCGTGCGCGTCCATTCATCTGAGCAGGCTGGGCGAGGATGTCGTGCTGTGGGCGAGCTCCGAGTTCGGCTTCGTCCGCCTCGCCGATGAGATCTCGACCGGCTCGAGCCTCATGCCGCAGAAGAAGAACCCGGACATCGCCGAGCTGCTGCGCGGCCGCGCGGGCCGCTCGCTCGGCGCGTTCGTCGCCCTGGCCACCGTGCTGAAGGGCCTGCCTCTGACCTATGACCGCGACCTGCAGGAGGACAAGCCGGCGGTGTTCGCCGCGGTGGGGAATTTGCTCGATTCGCTCGAGGCCGGAACTCTGCTCGTGCAGAACCTCGAGTTCGATCGCCAGAGGCTTGCGGCGGCGGCCGCGGACCCGCTCCTCCTCGCCACCGACGCCGCCGAGGAGCTCGTCCGGGCCGGCATTCCCTTCCGCAAGGCCCACGAGCAGGTCGGCCGGCGGGTCCGGGACGGGGCGTTCGACGCGCCGTGGGACGCGAAGACTTCGGTGGCGAGGCGGCGTCTGGGCGTGGCCCAACGCGCCAGGGCGCTCCGCAGGGAAGCCGCCGTCCTCAAACGGTAGAGTTCGCGCGTGCTCCTGGCCGTCGACGTCGGCAACACGAACGTCACCCTGGCCCTCTTCGAGGGCGATCGCCTGGTCGCCGACTGGCGGGTCACCTCCCACCGGGAGCGGACGGCCGACGAGATGGCGGTCGAGCTGCACGACCTCTTCGAGCTGCGCGGGCTCGACCTCAGCGTCGTCACGGGCGTGGTCATCGCCAGCGTGGTGCCGACCATCAACCCGGCCCTCGTCGAAGCCTCGCGCCGCTACCTGAAGTGCGAGCCGGTGATGGTCGGTCCGGGCGTCAAGACCAGCGTCAAGGTCCGCTACGAGAACCCGCGCGACGTCGGCGCCGACCGGATCGCCAACGCCCTGGCCGCCTACACCAGGTACGGCGGTCCGATCGTGGTCATCGACTTCGGCACCGCCGTCACCTACGACGCCATCAACGCCGACGGCGACTACCTCGGCGGGGCGATCTCGCCGGGGGTCGAGATCTCGCTCGACGCTCTGGTCTCCCACACCGCGATGCTCCGCCGGGTGGAGCCGGTCGCCCCCGACTCGGTGATCGGCCGGAACACGATCGCCGCCATCCAGTCCGGGCTGGTCTGGGGCTTCGTCGCCCAGGTGGAAGGGATGGTCAAACGCATGGTCGACGAGCTCGGAGGCAAGGCTCACGTCGTCGCCACCGGAGGGCAGGCCCCGCTCGTGGCCGGGCTCACCCACGTGATCGAGGCGACCGACCCGTTGCTGACGCTCGAGGGTTTACGGCTTATCTACGCTCAAAACTCCGACGGGGGTGCTAGATAAGAGCCCGGCCGTGAAGATCGCCCCCCGCTTTCACCTCTATGTGCTCGACGGCGACCAGCCGGCGGGCCTGGCCGCGACCGGCCTGGAGACGGAGCGCCTGGACGACCCGGCCCGGATCGAGCAGCCGGCGCTGATCCTCCTCTCGCCCGGCCAGAAGGCGCCCGCGGAGGCGGAGGCGATGGCGGTCGAGGTGCCGCCCGACGCTCCGGCCTCGGCGGTGCGGGAGATCGTCCGGGTGGCGATGGAGAACGTCGCCCTCAAGCAGCAGGTCACCCAGCTGGAGGGCGAGGCGCACCGCCGCCACCGCCAGTTCCGCGAGCTCAACCGGATCGGCATCGCCCTGTCCGCGGAGAAGGACATCGACCGGCTGCAGTCCTTCATCCTCACGACCATGCGCCAGCTGACGCATGCGGACGGCGCCAGCCTGTGGCTCAAGATGGAGGAGGACGGCGTCCCCAAGCTCTTCCTCGCGTCGAGCCAGAACCACTCGATCGACAAGAACACGTACGAGGCGTTCACGGTCCCGGTCGACCAGAGATCGGTCGTCGGCTACGCGGTGTCGGTCGGCTCGAGCCAGATCTATGAAGATGCTTACAACCCTCCTCCGGGCAAGCCGGTCGGCGGCAAGAGCTTCGACTCGCAGTTCGGCTACCGGACCAAGTCGATGCTCACGGTGCCGATGCGCGACTACAACAACGACGTCGTCGGCGCGGTGCAGCTGATCAACGCCAAGCGCCGCTTCGAGACCCGGCTCACGCCGGAGAACGTGGACACCGAGGTCATCAGCTTTCAGCCCGACGACGTGGAGATGATCGAGTCGATCGCCAGCCAGGCGGCCGTGGCCATCGACAACAAGACGCTCCTCGACTCGATCCAGGCGCTGTTCGACGGATTCGTCCAGGCGAGCGTCACCGCGATCGAGCAACGAGACCCGACGACCGCCGGTCATTCGGGCCGCGTCGAGGGTCTGACCACGTCGCTGGCCCGCGCCGTGAACGAGATCGCGACCGGCAAGTACCGCGACGTGCACCTGAGCGAAGACCAGATGAAGGAGCTGCGCTACGCGTGCCTCCTCCACGACTTCGGCAAGGTCGGCGTCCGCGAGCACATCCTGATCAAGGCGAAGAAGCTGATCCCGGGCCAGCTCGAGGTGATCCAGTCCCGGTTCGAGTTCATCGAGCGGTCGGTGCAGGTGAAGTACGCGACCGAGAAGCTCGAGGCGCTGCGCTCAGGCAAGGACGGCGACGCGATCGCGGAGATCGACAGCCGGCTGCGGCAGGACCTCGAGCAGCTCGAGGAGTGGGTGGAGAGCGTCGTCGCCGCCAACGAGCCGACCGTGATGCCCGAGGACAAGGCGTCGACGATCGAGTTCCTCTCCCGCCAGAGCTACCAGGACATGTCCGGCCGCGAGCACCCGATGCTCGAGCCACAGGAGTTCCGGTTCCTCAGCATCCGCAAGGGCACGCTCGACCCGCAGGAGCGGCTCGAGATGGAGTCTCACGTCACGCACAGCTTCCACTTCCTGACCAAGATCCCGTGGACGCCGGTTATGCGCGGCATCCCTGAGATCGCGTACGGGCACCACGAGAAGCTCGACGGGTCCGGTTACCCGCGAGGCCTGGCCGGCGAGCAGATCCCGCTGCAGGCGCGGATGATGACCATCTCCGACATCTACGACGCGCTCACGGCGCAGGACCGCCCGTACAAGCGCGCCGTGTCGCCGACCGTCGCGATCGACATCCTCCACGACGAGGCGCGCCAGGGCAAGCTCGACACGGACCTGCTCGACATCTTCGTGGCCAAGAAGCTCTTCCAGCCGGTCGGGTCGCGATGAGGGTCAAGTTCTGGGGCACGCGGGGGACGCGGCCGACTCCGGGTCGCCGGACGCTGCGCTATGGCGGCAACACGACCTGTGTCGAGGTCCGCGACAAGGACAACAACCTCCTGGTCATCGACTCGGGCTCGGGCATAGCGGAGCTCGGCAACGCGTTCACCCCGACCGAGCCGGTGCAGGCGCACCTGCTGATCACGCACACGCACCTCGACCACATCCAGGGCTTTCCATTCTT
>JBKPCW010000156.1:0-4626 GCA_046727555.1 Candidatus Dormiibacterota bacterium
TGTGCCGTAGCTCGGGATGAGCGGCTTGCTCAGGTTGTAGTAGTAGATCGGCGACAGGCGCGAGATCCATTCGGTGTTCGGGATCACGCGGTGGACCATGTCGAGCACGATGAAGACCACGAGCAGCCCGCCCGTGGCGCCGGCGGCCGGCCCACGCTCGTGGGTGAACTGGGAGATGAGCAGCGCGAGGCCGCCGAAGACGGCACAGATCAGCGTCAGGTTCAGCCCGAACAGGAGGGCGCCGCCCAGGCTGAACTCGCCCTTGAATCCGGCTCCTCCGAGGTACGCGAGCAGGCCGGCGATCAGGCCGATGAGCAGAAGGGCGGCCCACATCGCCGCGACCTTCTCGAGCGCGATGCGCGCACGTGTGAGGGGCATGGAGAGGAGGACGTCGAGCGAGCCGCGATCCTCTTCGCCGCGGAGCATCCGGCTGGCGGCCAGGAGCGGCCAGACACAGATCAGGAAGATGAAGATGCCGATCTTGAAGGTGGCGTAGCCGCCGACTGTGTCCGCCGCCACCGGGTCGGCGTTCCACGCGAACTGGGCGGCCAGCGCGGCGAGCGCAGTGCGCTGCGCGGGCGTGCTGATCAGGGTGGCCACGCTCGCCATCGGCGAGACGATGACCAGGCCCATGCCGACACCCCAGCCGAGGATGGCGACGCGGTAGTCGCGCAGCGACTTGAGGAAGATCGACCTAAACACCGGCCGGCTCCCTGGGGGCCGCCCCGTCCGCCTCGTAGTAGCGAAGGAAGATGTCCTCGAGGCTCGGCTCGTAGCTCGTAAACGACACGACCTGGTACCGCGCTGCGGCCTTGATCACCGCGTCCGCGGAGCCCTGCATCGCCAGGCGCACCGCCGAGCCGTCGTTCAAACTCTCCACCTGCGCCACGCCGTCGAGGTTGCTGAACGTGCCGGCCGGCACCGGCTGCGCGAAGTGGATGGTGATCTCGTAACGCTTGATTTCCTTCAGCTCGGCCACGCCCGCCACCTGGACGAGCCTCCCCTCGCGGATGATGCCAACCCGCGTGCACGTCTTCTCGACCTCGCTCAACACGTGCGAGGAGAGGAAGACAGTGCGGCCCTCGTCGCGGGCCTCCTTGACCATGGCGTCGAACTCCTGCTGGTTGAGCGGGTCGAGCCCACTTGTCGGCTCGTCGAGGACGAGGACGCGCGGCCGGTGCATGAAGGCCTGGATGAGCACGACCTTGCGCTTGTTGCCCGTCGAGTACTGCCGGAACTTGCGGCTCGTGTCGAGGTCGAAGCGCTCGATCAGCCGCTTGAGGTACGCCTTGTCGACGCCGCCGCGGAGGCGGCTGAAGTACTCCAGGATCTGGCCGCCGGTCAAGTTGGGATCGAGCGACGGCTCGCCGGGGACGTAGCCCACAAAGCGCTTGATATCGACCGACCGCTCCCAGCAGTCGAGGCCCCCGATGCGCGCGGTCCCTTTGTCGGCGCGGATCAGCGCCATCAGGATGCGGATCGTCGTCGTCTTGCCGGCGCCGTTGGGCCCGAGGAAGCCGAAGACCTCGCCCTGTGCGACGTCGAACGAGACGTCGATGATCCCGCGCTTGCCTCCGTAGCTCTTGTTCAGCTGGTCGACCTGGATGATGGCGGCCATCGGCCCCTCCTTACCCGAACCATTCGCGCAGCACCGCCTGGTCGATCAGGTCGATCGAGCCCGCGGGTGCGCCGAGTATCCGTTCGAACGAATCGGTGTAGCTCGCGAAGGTCCGTTCCACGTCCGCGAGCTCGATGCGGCCGGCCTGGCGGTCGAGGAAGAGCTCCATCGCCACGTCCTGGAAGCCCAGCAGCAGCATCACGAGCACTCGCGCGGTCGCCGAGGCCGAGTCCGCGCGGAACATGCCCTCGTCGATGCCCTGCTGGATGATCGGCTCGAGCATGTCGGCCAGGCGCCCGACCATGGTCCGCCTGAACTTCTCGCGCACGATCGCGTTGTGGTCGGACAGCCACACCTCGAGCAGCGCGAGGACGAGCGGCTTGCGGGCCGTCTTCCAGCGGCCGATGGCGCTGAAGACCTCGCGCAGCTTGGCGGCCGCCGGCAGCGACGCATCCCGGACTACCGGCTGGACCGCCGCGAGACCCTGGTCGACCATGCGGTCGATGACAGCCTCGAGCAGGGCTTGCTTGGAGTCGAAGTAGTGGTAGAAGGCGCCCCGCGACGCCTCGAGGGCGTCGAGCACGTCCTGGATGCTCATCTGCTCGTAGCCCTTGGCCGTCATCAGGCGCTGCGCGGCCTCGACGAACGCCTCGCGGCGAACCGTGTGCACCGCCAGGTTCAAAGTCCGGGCCATGGCCGCCATTATAACCGACCGACAGTCGGTCTATTAATCAACAGGGCCGGTCGCCGTTGACGTCGATCTCGTTCGGGGTGAAGATCGGCCGGTGAGCAAGAAGGTAGAGGCGGCGACACTCGTCAGCGCGGCGAAAGAGGATCCTGAGGGTTTCTGGGCACAGGCGGCGGACAAGCTTCCCTGGCACCGGCGGTGGGACGCGGTCTTCGAGTGGGACCCGGATCGGCCCGACGAGCGAGGCCGTTACTTCCGGTGGTTCGTGGGCGGTGAGACGAACCTCGCCTACAACTGCGTCGACCGCCACGTCGGCGCCGGGGACGGCGATCGCGCTGCGCTGATCTGCCTCGACGAGCGGGGCGGCCGCGACGTGCTGACCTACGCCGAGCTGCAGCACGACGTCCGCCGGACCGCCGCCGCGCTACGCGGTCTCGGCATCGGCCGAGGAGACCGTATAGGGATCTACATGCCGACCTGTCGCGAAGCGATCGTGCTCATGGTCGCGTGCGAGCGGATCGGCGCCATCCACCTCATCGTCTTCGCGGGCTTCGGCTCCGGTGCGTTGGGCGACCGCCTGGCGATGTCAGGGGCCAAGGCGCTCTTCTGCTCGGACGTCACTTACCGCAAGGGCAAGGACGTCGCGCTCAAGCCGATCGCCGACGAGGCTCTCGAGAGGGCTTCCGTGGTGGAGAAGGTCGTCGTCCACCGCCGCGGCCCCGAGGCGCCCTCGATGAAAAAAGGACGCGATATCTACTGGCCCGACTTCCTCGCCCTGGGCGAGGGCGAGAGCGACGCCGTGGAGTGGGTCGAGTCGAACGATCCGGCATTCATCCTCGCCACCTCGGGCACGACGGCGAAGCCGAAGCTCGCGGTGCACACCCAGGGTGGCTACCAGGTCTACATCCACGCCATGGGCGACTGGGTCTTCGGCCTCAACCGTGACGACGTCTGGTGGTCGACCTCGGACATCGGCTGGGTGGTCGGCCACAGCTACATCGTCTACGCGCCGCTGCTCGCAGGCTGCACCACGATCGCCTACGAAGGCACGATCGACCATCCGACGCCCGAGACCTTCTACCGGATCGTGGAGCAGTACGGCGTGACGGGCATCTTCACCGCGCCGACAGCGGTGCGGATGCTGATGAAGTACGGCACCGAACCCGCGCGCAAGTACGACCTCTCGTCGCTGCGTCGAATCGTTTGCGCGGGCGAAGTTTTGAATGTACCGGCCTGGGAGTGGCTGCAGCGCGACGTGCTCGAGGACCGCATCCCCGTGATCGACCACATGTGGCAGACGGAGACCGGCGGTCCGATCTTCGGCAATCCCTGGGGGCTTGGCATGCTGCCCATCAAGCCAGGCTCAGGCGGCATCGCGCTGCCCGGCGTCGAGGCGATGGTCGTCTCGCCCGAAGGCGACGAGCTCGGGCCGAACGAGAAGGGAATGATGGTCATCCGCCGTCCCTTTCCCGGCCTCACAGCGACGTTGTGGGGCGAGGTCGAGCGCTACGCCAACGACTACTGGCGCCGCATCCCCGGCAAGACGCTCTATCTGTCCGGCGACGCCTCTTCTTTCGACGAGGACGGCTATGTCTGGTTCAGCGGCCGCGCGGACGAGATCATCAAGATCGCCGGTCACCGCATCGGCACCATCGAGGTCGAGACCGCGTTTCTCCGCCACGCGGCCGTCGCCGAGGCCGGCGTGACGGCGCGCCCCGACCCGGTCCGCATGGAGGTCATCTCCGCGTTCGTGGTCTTGAAGAAGGACTACGAGCCGTCGGACGAGCTGCGCCGCCAGCTGCTCGACACGGTCCGCCACGAGCTGGGCCCGATCGCGGTGATCGGCGACCTGAACTTCGTCTCCATGCTGCCGAAGACGCGCAGCGGCAAGATCATGCGCCGCGTCCTGAAGGCGGTCACGCTTGACCAGGACCCGGGCGACATCTCCACGATCGAGGACGCGGGATCGGTCCAGGACGCGCGCGAAGCATGGGAGGCGATGCGGAAAGAGATGGCTAGGCCGCCCAGCGTCTCTCTCCCCACCGGCGCCTGATCATCGCCGGCGTGTCCGGCGGGATGAACTCCACCCGCTCGCCCGCCAGGACCACCTGCCAACCACCTTCATGAACCAGGCGGTGGTGGTAGTAGCAGAGCGGCACCAGCTTGCGCGCGTTGGTCTCCCCGCCCTCCGACCAGAACTCGAGGTGGTGGGCCTGGGTCCAGCCGATCGGCCGCTCGCAGCCCGGCGCCGCGCAGGTGTGGTGGCGGGCCTTGAGCGCCCTCCACTGCGCCGGCTGGGCCGTGCGCTTGGCCCTGCCCA
>JBKPCW010000157.1:0-8430 GCA_046727555.1 Candidatus Dormiibacterota bacterium
CCTCGACGGGGGCCGGGGCCGGTGGACTCGTGGCGAAGAGCGAGGCGGGGCTGGGCTCGGGCGCCGCCGGGGTGCGCGGCGGAGCCTCGCTCCACGTCGGCACCGCGGGCGCGCTGGGCGGCGTCTCGACCGTGGCCGAGGCCGCGGGAGCGGGCCCAGGAGGGGGCGGCAAGGGGACCGCCGGTAGCGAGGGGTACGTCTGGAGCGGCCGGTCAGGAGCCTCGTACATGGATCCGCGCGCCGCGGGTTCGTCGCGGGTGGGCGGCGCGATGAACGGGGCCGGGTTGGGCGCGGTGGGTGGCGGCGCCGGGCCGACGGTGCCCCCGGGCAGGAACGGGGTGATCGGCGGAACCTCGCGGCCGCCCGCTCGCGTGGCGAGCTCGGACTGAGCCGCCATCTGGCGGTCGGGCGCCAGAAGAGGCGCCGCCATCTCCCGCAGCGCCGCCTGCGCGCGGTCCGCGGAGGGGCCCATGGCCCCGCTCGCCATCGAGCGCATGGTGACCACGAGGCCGGGCGGGATGTTGGCCGGGGCCGGCGCTCCGGCCGGGTCGACGCCGAACGCGGCGCAGACCGCCATGCCGCAGGAGCGGACGTCGGCCCGGAGGTCGCTCTGGGAGGGCGCGCCGCGGACGGCAGCCGCCGGATGGCCTGCGATCCGGACCTCGCCGTTCGAGTTCACACGGACCGCGGTGGCGCCGAACCCGCCCATGGCGATGCCGGTCTCGTGAAGGGCGGCGACCCCAGAGAGCACGGCGGCCCCGAGGGCGGCCGCGGCTCCCGGCGTCATCGGCCCGCGGCTCAGGATCGAGCTGAGGGGGGTGCCTTCGTTGGGTTCGACCGCGACCCAGATCCCGTTCGAGTCCGTGCCCCAGGCGAGGACGGGGGAGAGGGCCGGGTGGCGGTGTTCGAACAGGCGCTGGAGGCGGGGCACCGCGGCCGTGGCCTCGGCCTGCGGCACCGGGATCTCGTGGACGACGGCCGGCTTGCCGTTCTTGAGGACGGCCTTCCAGCCCTGGCCCGTTCCGGGCCCGACGAGTTCGATCAGTTTCGGTTTCGGCTCAGATTCGGCCATTTGAGGGTGCATGGTACATTTGCGGCACGTGGCTTACGTCATCGTCCAGCCCTGCATAGACGTCAAAGACGCCTCGTGCGTGGAGGTCTGCCCCGTCGACTGTATTCATTCCGACGACTCGGCGAACATGTACTACATCGATCCGGACGAGTGCATAGACTGCGGCGCCTGCGTCGATCCCTGTCCCGTCGACGCGATCTTCCCGGAGGATGAGGTGCCCGAGCAATGGCGGAACTTCATCCAGATCAACGCCGACTATTTCAAGAACCGGTAGCACCGCAACCTAGAACGGGTTGGCCAAGCACGCCGTAACGCTGATTCCTGGCGACGGCGTGGGCCCTGAGATCTGCGAAGCCTCTCGGCGCGTGCTCGAGGCCACCGGCGTCGAGTTCGACTGGGACGTCCAGAACGCAGGCGAGGCGTCCATCGCCGAGTTCGGGACGCCCTTGCCGGAAAAGGTCCTGGACTCGATCCGCAAGAACGGGGTCGCGCTCAAGGGGCCGATCACGACCCCGGTCGGCAGCGGCTTCCGCAGCGTCAACGTCGCCCTGCGCCAAGCCCTCGACCTGTACGCGCTCGTGCGACCCGTCAAGGCCTACAAGGGGGCGCGCAACCTGCGCGACGACCTCGACTTCATCATCGTGCGCGAGAACACGGAGGACATCTACGCGGGTATCGAGTTCGAGCAGGGGACGCCCGACGCCCAGCACCTGATCGAGGAGATCTCGGGTTTGCTGAAGAAGAAGATCCGGCCCGACAGCGGCCTGTCGATCAAGCCCATCTCCATCTCCGGCTCGGAGCGGATCGTGCAGTTCGCCTTCGACTACGCGCGCCGCAACGGCCGCCGCAAGGTGACGGCCGTCCACAAGGCGAACATCATGAAGCACACCGACGGGCTGTTCCTTGCCGTGGCGCGGAGGGTCGCGGAGAAGAACAAAGACATCGAGTTCGAGGATCGGATCGTCGACAACATGTGCATGCAGCTCGTCCTCCGGCCCAAGGAGTACGACATCCTCTGCTGCCCGAACCTGTACGGCGACATCATCTCCGACCTGGGCGCGGGAATGATCGGCGGGCTCGGTCTTGCGCCAGGCGCGAACATCGGCACCAACGGCGCAGTCTTCGAGGCCACCCACGGCAGCGCGCCCAAGTACGCGGGGCAGAACAAGGTCAACCCGATGGCGGTGATGCTGTCGGGCGTGATGATGCTCCGCTACCTCGAGGAGAACGGGCCCGCTGACGCGCTCGAGAAGGCGATCGCCAACGTGATCGCCCTCGGAGAGCACGTGACGTACGACCTGAAGGAGAAGCGCGACGATCCGACCGCGGTGGGGACGAGCCAGGTGGCCGACGCGGTGATCGCGCAGCTCAAGGCGGGTGAGGCGGCCTAGCGACGCCGAGGTCCGGCGGCTGCGCAAGCTCTGGGACGAGCACACCCACACGCTTGCTCCAGTCGCCGGTCCGGACCCGAGGCACCAGGAGGTCGCCCTCTACGCCTCGTGGATCGGGAGCATGGTCGAGGCGGCCCTGCGCCTCGGCGCCCTGGACCGCAACCGGGCGGCGATGCTCGCCCAGCGGCGCCAAGAGGGCAACGAGCGCCTGTTCCGGGCGGCGGGCGAGCTGGGTGAGCCCGTCCGCTCTTACGTGGCCCGGCTGATCGCGATCGAGGACCTGCTGGCACAATTGCCGGTCAGATGAGGCTGGTGGCGCTTGCCGCCGTGGTGCTGGTGGTCGGGGCTTGCAACAACTCGGCCGCGCCACTGACCGTGTCGAAGGTGGCGTCGGCACCACGCTCGCTCGTCGCCGCGCCTGACTTCGGCGACCAGCCGGGTTTCTCGGACCGCACGGGCCGCCTGCCGGTGTTGAGCCTGCAGAGCCTGTTTCACACGCGCTACGTCGTGCCGGGCGACCCGAGCCGCATCCGGACCCTGCTCGTGACGGGCGACGTGATCCCCGCACGCGGGGTCGACTACTTCGCGACAGGCCGGCATGACTTCCTGTGGCCTTTCCGGCGCACCGCCGACTACACGAAGAACGCGGACGTGACGTACATCAATCTCGAGTCACCCCTCTTCGCCGGCTGCCCGGTCGACCCCGGGCCGAGCTTCACCTTCTGCGGCGACGCGCGGTTCGTCGACGGACTGAAGCTCATGGGGGCGGACGTCGCCAACCTGGCCAACAACCACCTCACCAACTACGGCGCCCAGGGCGTGACGCTGACCGACCAGCTGCTGCACCAGCACGGCATCCAGACCTCGGGCCTGGGACCGGTCGCGGTCATCGACGTCCGTGGGATCAAGTTCGGCTTCATCGGGTTCAACGGCGTCGGCCGTGCGATCGACAAGACGGCGCTGAAGGAGGGCATCGCGCGGGCCCGCCAGCTGGCCGACATCGTCGTTGTTCAGTCCCACTGGGGCAAGGAGTACGAGCGCCAGCCGCTGGCCGACCCGCACGTCCCGACCCCGGACGACCCCGTGGCCATCGGCCACTCGGCCGTCGATTGGGGCGCCGACATCGTGATCGGCAACCATCCGCACTGGTACCAGGGGATCGAGATCTACCACGGCAAGCTGATCACCTACGCGCACGGCAACTTCGTCTTCGACCAGATGTGGTCGGAGGAGACGCGCGAGGGCGTGATCGGGACGTACACGTTCTATGGCACCCAGCTCGTGGCCGCGACGTGGAAGGCCTACCGGATCTACGACTACGGGCAGCCCGTGTTCATGAACGCGAAGGACAACGCGACCGCGCTGCAGACGATGGAGGCCGCCAGCGACCAGCTGGCGCAGCGGCTGCACGAACCGACGACCTCGCCGATCCCCGCCATGCCGCCATCACCGGCAACCGCCCCGGAGCACGCCCCCGCCGGTTAGCCAAACGTCGAGGCGTTCTCACCTCGCGATGGTCCGGACTATCCGTCTAGCAAGGGAGCCGGCCGTCATGTTTTAAGATTCCCGCGACATCCCAGCCCACGTCTCAGCACCACGAACCTTCACACGCGCCAGGCGCCGGCGGCGGCGCGAGCGTTTCACTTTCTTCGTTTCGCTCGGCGTCATCGCCGCGGCGGTCGCGACGACCGTCTACGTCGCCCACAACCGGACGTCGCCGTTCGACTTCCGGCTGCAGAGCGCAAACGCGCCCGCCGCCAAGACCTACGACCATTTCGATTTCTCCACGTACTGGCTCGCGACCCACGGCCAGCCCAGCCTGCCGGTCCACGGCCAGGCCGCTTACCTGGTGGACCTCGACACGCGCCAGGTGCTCTGGCAGCGCGACCCGGAGACGTCGCGCGCGTCGGCGAGCCTCACCAAGCTCATCACCGCCATGGTCGCGGTCGACGATGCGGGCTCGCTCGACCATGTCGTCGAGGTGACCAGGCCGGCGACGCAGGTCGTGCCGAGCGTCATGGGCCTCACCGTGGGCGAGCGGCTGACCGTGCGCGAGCTGATCGACGGCCTGCTGCTCGATTCCGGCAATGACGCGGCCGAGGCGCTGGCCACCGGCCTCGTGCCGCGCGACCGCTTCATCCGGCAGATGAACCAGAAGGCGAAAAGCATCGGGCTGACAGCAAGCCACTTCGTCACGCCGAGCGGCCTCGACGCGCCCGGGCACGGGATGTCCGCGCACGACCTGGCCCACACCGCCGCGTACTTCGACACCTACTACCCGCAGCTGGCGGCGATCGCGGCCACCAGGGACGTCGTGATCGCGGCGACGTCGACGCACAAGGCGTTCTATCCCCACAACCTGAACCGCCTGCTGTGGACCTATCCCGGCGCCACCGGGCTGAAGACTGGGCTCACCGACGGCGCGGGCGGGTGCATGCTGGCCACGGCCACGCGCGCCGGCCGCCACCTCATCGTGGTGGTTCTGAACGCGACCGGCTACTCGACCGGCGATGCGACCGTCCTCCTGAACTACGGCTTCAGTGTCCACCCGACTCGCGCGTTCGGTCCATTCGCCGGGGCTGGTTAGACTTCGAAAGTCGTGACACGTTTGACAGGCCTCGAGGCTCTCGAGGTCCTCGACTCACGCGGCAACCCGACCGTCGCCGTGACCGCGCACACCGAAAGTGGATCCGGCCGCGCGATCGTGCCGTCCGGAGCGTCGACAGGCGTGCACGAGGCGGTCGAGCTGCGCGACGGCGACCCGAAGCGCTACGGCGGCAAGGGAGTGCTGAAAGCGGTGGCCAACGTGCAGGGCGAGATCGCGCGCCGGCTCAAGGGCGCGGACGTCGATGATCAGCAGGCGATCGACCACGCGATGATCGAGCTGGACGGCACGCCCAACAAGGGCCGTCTCGGCGCCAACGCGATCCTCGGCGTCTCGCTCGCCGTCGCCCACGCCGCCGCGAGCGCCAAAGGCGTCCCGCTCTACCGCCACCTCGGCGGAGACGGCGCGTCGCTGCTGCCCCTGCCGATGGCGAACATCCTCAACGGCGGCGCGCACGCGGACACGTCCGTCGACCTGCAGGAGTTCATGGTCTGCGCCGTCGGTGCGTCGAGCTTCGCCGAGGCGATGCGCGCGACCGCCGAGGTGTATCACGCCCTCAAGTCCGTGCTCAAGGCGCAGGGCCTGGCGACCGGAGTGGGGGACGAGGGTGGGTTTGCGCCGCAGCTGCGCTCGAACGAAGACGCGCTCAAGCTCATCGTCGACGCCATCGACAGGGCCGGCTACGAGCCCGGCGCGCAGGTGGCGATCGCGCTCGACCCCGCCTCCAGCGAGTTCTACAAGGACGGCTCGTACAACCTGAAGGGCGAGGGCCGCACCCTGGACGCCGCCGGGCTGATTTCGCTCTACCACGACTGGAGCAAGCGCTATCCCATCGTCTCCATCGAAGACGGAATGGCCGAGGACGATTGGGACGGCTGGAAGCTTCTGACCGAGGCCATCGGAGACAAGGTGCAGCTCGTCGGCGACGACCTGTTCGTGACCAACGTCGCGCGACTGCGGCAGGGCATCGACCGCGGCGTCGCCAACTCGATCCTGATCAAGGTCAACCAGATCGGCACGCTGACCGAGACGCTCGAGGCGATCGACCTGGCGCGCAAGGCCGGCTACAGCGCGGTCATCTCCCATCGCTCTGGCGAGACCGAGGACACCACCATCGCCGACCTCGTGGTCGCGACGGGCGCGGGGATGATCAAGACCGGCGCGCCCGCGCGGTCGGAGCGGGTGGCGAAGTACAACCGCCTGCTCCAGGTCGAGGCCGAGCTCGGCGAGGCGGCTGCATACGCGGGCCGATCGAAGCTCAAGAAGTGAAGTGAAGCCAGCATCGCGTACGGTGCACGCGGGCCGCGACCTTGGAGCCCGGAGCCCACTCGCGCCCGACCTGAGCCCCGCGTCAGTCCAGGTCTACACGGACCTCGACGACTACGACGCGGTCGCGCGCGGCGAGCGGCCCGGGTACTACTACGCCCGCAACTCCAACGCCAACCGCGAGATGCTCGAGCGCGCGGTCGCCGAGCTCGAAGGAGCCGAGGCGGGCGTGGCCACCGCGTCGGGCATGGCGGCGCTCCACGGCGCGATCCTCGCCCTGGCGCCGCATCCCGTGACGGTGGTCGCTACCCGCGAGCTTTATGGAGGCACGGCTGCGCTGCTGCGCCAGGACCTGGAGCCGCTGGGCTACGAAGCGCTGTTCGTCGACCTGACGGACCTCGATGCCACGCGCCGCGCGGTGCAGCGGGCAGGCCTGGTGATCGCTGAGGCGATCACCAACCCGCTCTGCGCCGTCCCGGACCTGGACGCCATCGGCGCCATGTGTGGAGAGCGTGGAGTGCCGCTCGTAGTCGACAACACGTTTGCCACGCCGCTGCTGTGCCGTCCCCTCGAGCACGGCGCGACGGTGGTCATGCACAGCGTCACCAAGTATCTCGGCGGCCATTCCGACCTGGTGGCCGGGGTCATCGTCGGCGACGCGAAGACCATGGGCGTGGCGCGGGCTCGCTCGACTCGCACCGGGACAACGCTCGGGCCGTTCGACGCCTGGCTCGCCCTGCGCGGGCTGCGCACGCTCGACGTGCGCATGCGCCGGCACAGCGACAACTCGCTCGCCCTGGCGCGAGCGATGAAGTCGATGCCGGGGGTGGCCCGCGTCCACCATCCGCTGGCGGAGGGCCCGAATCCCCTCCTCCCGGAAGGGTCTGGCGGGATGATGGCGTTCGACCTCGAGGGTGGTCGCGACGCCGTGCAGCGCATGATCGAGCGCTTCCAGCTCGCCAGGTTTGCCGCGAGCCTCGGGGGCGTGGAGACGACCATCTCGTATCCCGAGATCACCTCGCATCGTTCGATGAGCGTGGAGGAGCGCAGGGCGCTTGGCGTCGGTCCGGGCACCGTGCGCGTCTCGGTCGGCATCGAGGACCCGGGCGACATCATCGCCGACTTCGAGCAGGCCCTCGCTTCTTAGCCGTTGTCCGCCTACACGCTCCTGCAGCTGTTCGAGGTCGCGGTCGCGAGCCTGGTCCTGCTCATCGGCGCGCTGAAGGGCTGGGGCCCGGTCGCGCTGCTCGGCGGCGGCTTCCTCATCGGCAAGGCGATCCTGAACATCCTCTGGCCGGAGGGCGGCAGCATCTACCGCCGGTCGATCATCGGGTACGGCGTGGCCGGGCTGTTCGTCCTCGGCGGGCTCCTGATCGAGCACTTCGTGCAATAGCGGGCGCCCCGCGAGGCCTTCTTATCCTTGTAGCGAAATGGCCGCTTTGGTGAGCCCTGGAATCACAAAGCTCGTCGGCAACACGCCGCTTCTGCGCGTGCGCCTGTTCGAGCGCGACTTTCCGCGCCTGGAGGTCTACGCCAAGGCCGAGTGGTTCAACCCGGGCGGGTCGGTCAAGGATCGGGCCGCGCTGTCCATGATCGAGGACGGCGAGAAGCGCGGCGCCCTGACCAAGGACAGGACGATCATCGACTCGACGTCCGGCAACACCGGCATCGCGTACGCCCTCATGGGCGCGGCCAAAGGCTATCGGGTGAGGCTCGTGATGCCGGCGAACGTGAGCGCCGAGCGCAAGGCGCTCGTCACCGCCTACGGCGCGGACATCTTGTACAGCGACGCGGGCGAGGGCTCGGACGGCGCCATCCGCATGGTCCGCGACATCGTGTCGCGTCACCCGGACGCGTACTTCTATCCGGACCAGTACTCTAACCCGGCCAACCCGCGAGCCCACTACGACGGCACGGCGATCGAGATCCTCGAGCAGACCGGCGGCCGGATCACTCACTTCGTCGCCGGGCTGGGCACGACCGGCACCTTCGTCGGCACGGCGCGCCGCCTGAAAGAGCACGACGCCTCGATCCGGACGATCGCCGTGGAGCCGGAGGACGCCTTCCACGGCTTGGAGGGGCTCAAGCACCTGCCG
>JBKPCW010000158.1:0-8931 GCA_046727555.1 Candidatus Dormiibacterota bacterium
GTCCAGGCGCCGGCCTGGCGGAACAGGACGAAGGCGACGGCGGCCGGCCGGGCGCCCTTCCGGAACTCGCCCCAGGCGTCGACCGGCCTGAACAGGCGTTCGATTCGTCTCAGGAAATCCTCAGTCATGCGGCTCCTGGCAGCGGGTAAGCTAGGAAACCTACGTGATCGACCACACGAGCAGCCGCATCGAGCAGCAGCAGGCGGACAACAGGCGCGCGCTCCGGCGCCGCTACGCCTTCCACACCATGCTCAAGACGACCGACCGGCTTCTGTGGCGCATGGAGGAGTTGAACCGCGACGGGGTCAAGACCGTGCCCAGGCGCGTGCGCGACGAAATTCGCGATGCGGTCGACGACATGCCGAGTTCGATCCGGGAGCCGCGGCGCGAAACCATCGGGGTCCAGGACACGCTGGACAGCCTCTTCGAGATCCAGGAGCGTCTGTTCCGCTGGCGCTCCCCGGACTGGCACGACTGGGATCCTGACGAAGGGTTGGAGTCCGCGGCCAGCTAAGCTCCCGTGGCCGCGGTGAGGAACAGGTCCGTCGCGTAGGCGGTGAGGAACCCCGCCAGCAGGCCCCAGGCGAACATGGGCGGGGTGCTGATTCGGCGGCCCAGGTTGAAGAGCTCGTTCAGGACGTACAGCAGCGCCCCGGCCGCCAGGGCGAGAAACGCCACCGAGAAGTAGCTCGAGCTCGCCAGGTAGCCGATCCACGTCCCGATGAACGTCGGCCCGCCGCCGATCAATCCCGCGAGGCCAAGAAAGCTCCACGACGCGCGCTGCGACTCGGTCGTCATGGGCGCCGCGATGCCGAACCCCTCGGTGATGTTGTGCAGGGCAAAGCCGATGGCCAGCACGCCGGTGAATGCGATCGCGCCGAGGTGGGCCGACTGGCCGATGGCCAGGCCCTCCGAAAGGTTGTGCATGCCGAGACCGGCGGCGATGGCCAGCGTCAGCGACCGGGCGCTCGGCGGCGCGTTGCCGTGGCGCAGGTGGCCGAACACGTAGCGGTTGAAGTAGACGAGGCCGAGGAGACCGACCGCGATCCCAGCCGCGAAGATCGCGGCCATCGCCGCGAACGTGCCGCCCCTGCGCAGCGAGATCGCCTCCTCGACAGGCCCGCCGGCGTGCGTGAGGATGTCCCACAGCAGGAAGACGAGGATGCCGGTCGCGAAGGCGTTGAGGAAGCCCTGCACCGCCTTCGGCAGGCCGCGCATCCGCGCCACGGGCAGGCCGAGGAAGATCGTGCCTCCCGCGATCGCGCCGAGTAGGACGGCGGTGGCTTGGCTCATAGTTGGGTCACGAGGTTAGTACGCTCAAAAGATGCAGTTAGATCAGTCTAACGGCGCCCCGCGGGAGCCTTCGGAGGTCGTCTCCCGCTACCTCGAGGCGATCTACTACATGTGGGCCGAGCACGAGCCGCTGCGCAGCTCACGGCTCGCCGACTGGCTCGGCGTCAGCCGGCCGACGGTCGCGGTCGGGCTGCGGCGCATGACGCGCGACGGCCTCGTGGTCATGAACAAGCGGAAGGAGATCGAGCTGACGGACGCGGGCATGCGCGCGGCGGAGGCGATCGTGCGCCGGCACCGGATCATGGAGCGCTGGCTGACCGACGGCCTGGGCCTCGACTGGGTGACCGCCGACGCCGAGGCGGCGCGGCTGGAGCACGCGGTTTCCGAGGTCGTCGAGCGACGGCTCTACGAGGCGCTGGGACGCCCCGCCACGTGCCCCCACGGCAACCCGATCCCGGGGCACTCGGAGGCCGCTCCTCGGGAGGTGCGGCTCGCGTCACTCCAGGCTGGAGACCGGGCGTCGATCACGCGTGTCTCGGAGGTGGCGGAGAGGGAGGCGCCGCCGCTGCTGGCCTACCTGCACCCGCGCTACGTGACGCCCGGCCGAGAAATAGTCGTGACGGAAACCGACGAGGTCGGCAGAACGCTGACCGTGAGGGTGGCCGATAAGGACGTGACCCTCAGCCACGAGACCGCGTCCAAGGTGTGGGCGGTTCCGGAACGCTAGGCCGTCTGAGGCGAGGCGCAGAAGGCGCAGCGCCGGGCGTCCATGGGGATCTCGCTGAGGCACTCGGTGCATTTCTTGGTCGTCGGGTCGGCCGGCGGCTCCTTATGTGAGCGCTCCACCATCGCGGTGTAGGGCACGACGACGAAGAAGTAGATCACCGCGGCGATGATGAGGAACGCGAGCACCACGTCGACGAAGTCGCCGTACAGGAACCGGCTGTTGTTGACGGTGAAGTAGAGGCTCGAGAAATCGGGCTTGCCGCCCAGCGCCGCGATGAGCGGCGTCACCAGGTCCTTGACGAAGGCGGTGACCACCACGCCGAACGCAACGCCTATGACGACGGCGATCGCGAGGTCCACCACGTTGCCGCGCAGAAGAAACGCCTTGAAACCCCGCATCGCACTTCCTCTCCTTATGACGAAACCGAAATGACCACTTTTCCGAACTGCTCCCCGCCGTCGAGCCGCTTCAAGGCGGCCTGCACTTCATCCAACGGATATGCCTCATCCACTACCGGACGGAGGCCGTCATCGATGGCTCGCAGCACGGCCTCGAACTCGCCGGCGTTGCCCATGGTCGAGCCGAGCATGTCGAGCTGCCCCCAGAAGAGCCGCGGCATTCCGATCTCGGCTTTGACCCCGGTCGTCGACCCACAGATCACGATCCGGCCGCCCTGGACGAGGGACCGCATCGACTCGTTCAGCGTCGCCGGTCCGACCGACTCAACCACAACGTCGACGCCGCCGTCGCTTGCACTGCGCACCGCCTTGCTGAAGTCGCTCGAGTCGAACGCGGCCTCGGCGCCGATCTCCACGGCGCGCTTGCGCTTGGCCTCGGACCGGCTCGTCGCGAAAACGCGGGCGCCGAGGTGCCTGGCGATCCGGATCGCGGCCGTGGCCACGCCTCCGCCCGCGCCGACGACGAGCACCTTCTCTCCGCGCTGGAGGCGGGCGCGCGTCGTCAGCATCCGCCACGCGGTGAGAAAGGTGAGCGGGAAGGCCCCCGCCTCGCTCCACGAAAGCGCCCCGGGCTTCGGGTAGAGGTTGCGCGCGTCGATGTGGAACAGCTCGCACGCGGTACCGTCGGTGTGCTCGCCGATGACGCCAAACCGGACGCAGCGCACGTTCTGGCCGCGCCGGCACCATTCGCACTCCCAGCAGCAGCTCACCGGGTAGATCACCACCTCGTCGCCCGGGCGCCATCGCTCGACGGTCGACGCCTGGACGACGCCGGCGCCGTCGGCGGCGATCACCCGCGGCGGCTCGACTCGCTGGGCGCCGTGGGCGAGCCAGAGGTCGAGGTGGTTGATCGACGCGGCGCGGATCGCGACCGCGACGGCGCCCTCAGCAGGCTCGGTCCTGGGTCTTTCCCGCACCCGCACGCCCTCCGGCCCGATCGGCTCCTCGAATACTGCGGCCCGGCCCTGGCTGAGAGGGGTCATTTGCGAAACTTAACCAAATCTCCGGCGGGTCGTTCTGGGTGGAACCCTACCGTGAGCGGCCTCGTTCTCAAGGCCATGCGGGTTATCGTCCTCGTCCTTACCCTCGGAGTGTTTCTTCTGTCCGCCGCACCGGCGGAGGCGCATTCGGCGCTTCCTCCCGGCAACGCGCCGGCGAAGTACACGCGCTGGGCCTATCCGAGCCAGATCTCCTACGGGCCGATCGAGGATGGCACCAGCGACCTCCACCAGGCGCCGGCCGCCGGCGCATTCCTGACCCTTCCGTTCATGGGCCCGCACTACATCACGTCGCTTTTCGACCACTGCGGCCCCAACTACAACGTCAGCGGGCGGATCTGCCGCTACGACGGCGTGGTCGCCTCGGCCAGGGTCGGAGGGCCGGACCCGGACTTCACCGCCGGTTACGCGCAGACGGCGGGCGGCCGCGATTACCTCTACTACTCCGGCCACGACGGCTACGACTACGGCCTGTTCTACGAGCCCGTCGCGGCCGCCGCGCCAGGTCGCGTGATCCTCGCCAACTGGCTCGTCCCCAGCTGCCACACGTGCCTTTCCGGCCAGACGGTGGAGATCGACCACGGCAACGGGCTCATGACCTTCTACGGCCACCTCGCTCACATCTCGGTGGCGAAGGGCCAGTACGTTGCGCGCGGCCAGGTGATCGGCACCTCGGGCATGACCGGGACGGCGACCGGGCCGCACCTCCACTTCGGGGTCTACTACCTGAGCGGTCGCGGGCCGGTCGACCCATACGGCTGGTCGGGCTCCGGCTCGGACCCGTACGGGCGCGACCTCGGCGACCTGTGGCTCGGCGGCTCGCCTCGCTACGCGGGGATCTCGATGCCGAGCGTCTCCCTGTCGGCGACGGCTTCGCCGGACAGCGCTGGAACGATCGCGGTGTCCTGGTCCAGCCCAGGTAGCATGCGGTTCAACGTCTATCTCGTCACCCAGGACGGCACGCGCAGGCTTTGGCGCAGCAACGTGACGAATGGCTCGGCGACCTTCGGCGGCAAGCCCGGCCAGGCGTACTGGTTCTGGGCGACGGCGACCTCGTCGCTTGGCTGGACCGCCGGCGGCGGCTCGATCCCGATCACGGTCCCGCATCTGAACCACGGAGAGACCACCTAGAGGTTCGGGCGAGGAAGGCCTCGGCGGATCTTCGGCGCCCATGCGGCCGATCTGCGTTGTTGCGGCCTCCGCGCCTCGCTCACGCATCCACGGATGCGCTCGCTCCGGTGCTCGGCCGCGCCTAGCATCTCGGCCACCTGGATCGCCGAATCTCTCGCCGAGGCTTCCCACCCGAACCTCCTAGACTCGTTCGGTGATCGCGGACGCGCTGCGCGGGAAGACCATCCTGGTCACCGGCAGCACCGGTTTCCTCGGCAAATCGATCGTCGAGAAGTGCCTGCGGTCGATCCCTGAGGTCGCGCGCATCAACCTCGCGATCCGCTCCAGCGCCCGCCGCCCGGCGTCCGAGCGCCTGGAGCGCGAGGTCCTGTCGAGCCCCGCGTTCAAGCGCCTGAAGGAGGAGCTCGGCGAGGAGAAGTTCGCGACGCTCGTCGCCGGCAAGCTCGCCGTGATCGAGATCGACCTCGGCCGGGAAGGGCTCGGCCTGAGCGACGAGTCCCGGCAACGGCTCCGCGAGTGCGATGTCGTCGTCCACTCCGCGGCGGCGGTGGAGTTCGACAACCCGGCCGACCTCTCGGCGCAGACGAACCTGCTGGGCGCCGCCCGCCTGGTCGGGGCGCTGCGTGACAGCGGCGCGAAGCCTCATCTCGTCCACGTCTCGACCGCCTACGTCGGCGGCATGCTCCGCGGCCTCGTCCGGGAGGAGCCGCCGCTCGACCCGGGCTTGAACTGGCGGCACGAGGCCGAGGTGCTGACAAGCCTGCGTGGACCGGTCGAGGAGGAGTCGCGCAGCCCCGAGGTGCTGAACAGGCTCCGCCGCGAGGCGCGCTCGCGCATGGGCCCGGCGGGCACGCCGGCCGTGGCGCGCGCGACCGAGCGCCTGCGCGAACGCTGGGTCAAGGACCGCCTGATCGAACGCGGCCGCGTGCACGCCAACTCGATGGGCTTCACCGACATCTACTCGTTCACCAAGGCGATGGCCGAGCACGCGGTCGTCGAGCTGCACGGCGACATCCCACTCTCCATCGTGCGGCCGTCGATCATCGAGAGCGCGCTCGCCGAGCCGTTCCCAGGCTGGCTCGAGGGCTTCCGCACGGCCGAGCCCCTCATCCTCGCCTTCGGCCGTGCGGTGCTCCGCGACTTCTCCGGCCTGCCGGACTCGCTGCTCGACATCATCCCGGCCGACTTCGTCGTCAACACCGTGCTGGCGGTGGCGGCGAACCCGCCGCCGGACTCGAAGCCGCGGATCTACCACGCGGCGTCGGGCGGGCGAAACCCGCTGCGCCTGCGCCGGGTGGCCGACGAGGCGGAGCGCTACTTCACGGAGCACCCGCTGCGCGACCGCCACGGCCAGGCGATCGGCACACCGACGTGGACCTTTCCGACGCGGCAGGAGATCGCGACCCAGGCGCGGCTCGCGCTGCGTGCCGTCGAGGCCGCGCAGTGGCTCGTCGAGCGCCTGCCGCTGGGCGCGAACGTGACGTCGGTGTCGGACGACCTGAACGCCGAGCGCGAGCGGCTCGACCGCGGCTTGAACCTGATCCAGCTTTACGGGGTGTACACCGAGGTCGACTGCATATTCGACACCCGCAACGTGACGGCGCTTTGGGAGAAGGTGCCGGCGGCGGAGCGCAAGAAGTTCCCATTCGACGCCGCGCTCTACGACTGGACGCACTACTTCCAGGACGTCCATTTCCCGACCGTGATCCGGATGTCGCGCGCCGAGACGACCGAACGGCGGGGCAAGCAGCCGACCGGCAGCACGACGCCGCGCGCGGAGTCGAGCTCGGTGCGCTCCGCGATCGAGCGCCGCACCGGCCGGTCCGACGTCCTCGCGGTGTTCGACGTCGACGGCACGCTGGTCGAGACCAATGTGGTCGAGTACTTCCTCTGGATGCGGCTGCGCGCGCAGCCGCTCGAGGAGTGGCCGGCGTTCATGGCGGACATGGCCCGCAAGGCGCCGCGCTGGCTCTACCTCGAACGCCGCTCGCGAGCGGAGTTCCAGCGCAGCTTTTACCGCGAGTACGAGGGTCTCGATCCGGAGGTGATGAAGCGCCTCGGGCGCGAAGCGCTCGACGCCGTGACCCTCCGCCGGATCTACCCGGAGGGCATGCGCCGGATCCGCGAGCACCGGCGGGCCGGGCATCGCGTGCTGCTCCTGACCGGCGCGCTCGACGTGGTGGTCGAGCCGCTGGCCGAGCTGCTCGAGGTCGAGGTGGACTGCGCGCACCTGCTGGTCAAGGACGGCCGGCTGACCGGCGACCTGCAGTCTCCGCCACCGGCGGGCGAGGCCCGCTCGGCGCTGCTCGAGGAGTACGCGGCGAACACCGGCGTGGTCCTGGGAGAGAGCTTCGCCTATGCCGACTCGCTGTCCGACCTGCCGATGCTCGAGCTGGTCGGGACCCCCATCGCGGTCAACCCCGACGCGCGGCTGTCCCAGGTCGCGGGCCAGCGTGGCTGGCGCGTCGAGAGGTGGCGGATGGCCCCGGGCAACTGGCGGCTGCCCATGCCCGACCCGCGCTCGCCTGAGTACCTGGAGGCGGTGCGACGCTAGCTCTCCAGTACGTGCGGTCGATTCCGTCCTTCGCCGTGGTCAGGGCCGCGGGTGGGCGGCCGGACGTCGCGACCAGTGCCCTCTCGATGCTCAAGCTCGGCGACATCCCCGAGCCCGTCCTGCCGGCGAGCGACTGGGTACGCGTGCGGCCGAGCGTCAGCGGCATCTGCGGCTCCGACCTGGCGGCCATCGGCGGCCACGTCTCGCTGTACCTCGACCCTCTGACCTCGTACCCGTTCGTCCCCGGCCACGAGGTCGTGGGCATCCTCGACGACGGCTCTCGCGTGGTCATCGAGCCGGCGCTCGGGTGCGCGGTGCGCGGCATCGACCCGCCGTGCCCGCGCTGCGCGGAGGGCCGGCCGGGGCTCTGCTACAACGTCACCGACGGGCCGATCGAGGTCGGCCTGCAGACCGGCTACTGCGCCGACACCGGCGGCGGTTGGGGAGAGGTGCTCGTCGCCCACCCGTCGCAGGTCCACACCATCGCCGAGACCCTGAGCGACGAGGCAGCCGTGCTCGTCGAGCCGTTCGCGTGCTGCATCCACGCCGCGCTGCGCGGTGGGGCGACGAAGGAGGACGTCGTGGTCGTGTCGGGCGCGGGGACGATCGGCCTCCTGACCATCGCCGCTGTCAAGCAGTTCACGCCGCCGAAAAGGCTGATCGCCATCGCCAAGCACCCGACCCAGCGCGACCTCGCGCGCAAGCTCGGAGCGGACAAGGTGGTCGCGCCGTCCGAGGTGTACCAGCGCGTGCGCTTCGAGACCGCGGCGCGCCGCCTCGACGGTCTCAAGCGCCCGCTGCTTCTCGGCGGCGCCGACGTCACGTTCGAATGCGTCGGCCGCGCCGACAGCCTCAACGACGCGGTGCGCTTTACGCGCGAGGGCGGCACGGTCGTGGCCGTCGGCATGCCGGGCGAGGAGAAGGTCGACTGGGCGCCGATCTGGCAGCGGGAGCTCACCGTGATGGGCGCGTATGCGTACGGCGCCGAGCCGAAGAAGAAAGGACGGAAGACCTTCGAGCTGGCGCTCGACGCGGCAGGCGGGATGCGGCTCGAGGAGCTCACCGGGCCGCTCTTCGGCCTGGGAGATTATCGCGACGCGATCGCCTACGCGATGAGCGCGGGGCGCCTCGGAGCGGTGAAGGTCGCGTTCGACCTGCGAGGATTGAGAACGTAGTGCCGCGCCCGGGTGCCGTGATAGAGGTCGATCGAAACACGCCGCCGGTGCTCTTCCATTTCGGCGAGGGCATCAGGCTGGAGAAGCTGCCGCTCGGCGCGCGCATCGTCTACCCGCCCGACCCGCTCGAGCCGATCGCGCACCCCGAGCGCGCGATCAGGCGCGCGCTCGCCAGGCCGCTCGAGGACGACCCGCTGAAGTCGCTGCTTCGACGCGGCATGAAGCTGACGGTCGCGTTCGACGACCTCTCCCTGCCGCTGCCCCCGATGGCCGCGCCCGACGTGCGCCAGCTGGTGATGGAGGAGGTCATCGACATGGCCGCCGAGGCGGGCGTCGATGACGTGCACATCATCGCCGCGCTGGGCCTGCACCGGCGCATGACCGAGGACGAGCTGCGCCACATCGTCGGCGAGCGCATCTTCTCGACCTTCCATCCCGACCGTCTGTACCAGCACGACGGCGAGGACCCCGAGAACAACGTCTACATCGGCAAGACGTCGGCGGCCGAGGAGGTCACGCTCAACCGCCGCGCCGCGGAGTCGGACCTGGTCATCTACGTCAACCTCACGCTGGTCCCGATGGACGGCGGCCACAA
>JBKPCW010000159.1:0-1948 GCA_046727555.1 Candidatus Dormiibacterota bacterium
GCGGGATTCGGCGGAGAAGCTGATCGACGAGCTGGAGGGCATGGAGCGCGGCTGGTACGCGGGAGCGGTGGGCTGGGTCGACGGCCGGGGCGACGGCGAGCTGGCGGTGGCGCTGCGCTGCGGCCTGTTGTGGGAGGACGGAGCCAGGCTCTACGCCGGCGTCGGCGTCATGCCCGACTCCGACCCGGCGCGGGAGCTCGAGGAGACCGAGCTCAAGTTCAAAGCCCTGCTGACGGCGCTGATCTGATGGACGCCACCATCAACGGCGCGCGCATCCACTATGCGCGAGCAGGTGCGGGCCTGCCCGCGATCTTCCTCCACGCCGGCGTGGCCGACCATCGCATGTGGGAGCCACAGTTGCGCGCCTTCGCCGACGACTACGACGTCATCACGCCAGATATGCGCGGCTTTGGAAAGTCCGAGCTTCCGCCCGAGCCGTGGTCACCGGTCGGCGACGTCCTCGGTTTGATCGATGAGCTCAACCTCAAGCCCGTGCACCTGATCGGCTGCTCGATCGGCGGCGGGGTCGCGATCGACTTCGCCATCGAGCACGGCGAGCGGATCTCCAAGCTGGTCCTCGTCGGTCCAGGAGTCGGAGGCAGGAACTTTGCCTCGAAGTACCCGGAGCTTTTCGCCGACGCTGACGCGGCCGAGAAGTCGGGCGATCATCGCGCCATCCAGGAGGCCGACGCCCGGATGTGGCTGGACGGGCCCGGCCGGCCTTCCGGATACGTGAAGGAGCCGATTCGCAGGCTCTTCTTCGAGATGAACAGCAACTTCGACAGCGACTGGGCGAGCGCTCCCATCGAGCACATCGACCCGCCCGCGGCGGAGCGCCTGCACGAGATCACGGCACCGACCCTGGTGGTCGTGGGCGATGAGGATGCGGCCCCGATCTTCGACGCGGTCGAGCTGCTGATGGAGAAGGTGCCGCACGCGCGCAAGGCGGTGATCCACGACGCCGCGCACCTACCGAACCTCGAGCACCCGCACGAGTTCAACCGGGTCGTGCTCGACTTCCTCGCGACCTAGTTGCACTACGAGCGCGCCGGCCGCGGGCCGGCGCTGGTCTTCATCCATGCGGGCGTCGCGGACTCGAGGATCGGAAGCCAGGCAAACCCTGATAGTCCGGACTATCCGAGGTTTTGCGCCCGTCCAAGCGCGGTTAGTCCGGACTATCGCGCCGTCGGCGTTGGCGCGACTAGCTCTTGAGCGCTGAGGCCGCCGCCTCCCAGCACAGTCGGTGGCCGGTAACGCTGTCCGCGCGCTTCATCTTCACCACGACCATGGTCGGCGTCGGCGCCGCGATCGCGTCGGCGATCGCCGGCTCCAGGCCGGAGCGGTCGGACACCGGGCTGTACACGAGACCGTAGAGGCGCGCGACCTGCGACAGGTCGAGGCCCAGCGGCGTGGCGAAGATCTCCTCGAAGACGTCTGCGTGCTCGGCCTGCGGCAGGAAGTTGAAGACGCCGCCGCCGTTGTTGTCGCACACCACGACCGTCGCCCGGATGCCGTGGCGCTGCAGCGCCCACAGGCCGTTCATGTCGTGGTAGAGCGACAGGTCGCCCAGCAGCAGGACGGTCGGACGCGGGTCGCGCGCGGTCGCCACGCCCAGGCCGGTCGAGACCAGGCCGTCGATCCCGCTCGCGCCGCGGTTGGCGAAGAAACGCTGCTGCGCACGCGCGAGCGGCCAGAAGCTGTCGGCGGCGCGGATCGGCATGCTCGACCCGATGAACACATTGCCGGGCTCGGGCAGGCGGCTGCTCAAGGCGCGAACGACGTGTCCCTCGTGCAGCGGCGTCGAGACCATCGTGGCCGCGATCGCTGCCGACGCTCGCTTGCCGGCGCCAACCCACCGCTCGCGCCAGGCCAAGCGGTCGATGGTGGGCAGCGCCTCGAGGAGTGGATGCGGGTCGCACGCCATGACGCTGGTCGCGACCTGGTCCTG
>JBKPCW010000160.1:0-7608 GCA_046727555.1 Candidatus Dormiibacterota bacterium
TTCCACTCCGTCGCCCTGGGCTGGCTGCGCGAAGACGGCCGGACGGTCGGGCTCCCGGCCGGCTTCCGGATCGTGACCGGCGCCGACCGATGGATCCTCGCGCGGGAGCTGATGTGGAGCCTCGGAGACGCTGCGCTCGTGGGCGACGAGCGGCCGGACGACCTGGTCGCCCCGGTGCTGCAGATGCTGGAGCGGCTCAAGCAGGAGCTCGTGCCGCTCGCCCGCCTGGAGGCGTGGGCGCACGCGACCGACGACCGCGAGAAGGCCGAGCTCATGCGCGCATGCGTGAGGCTCATCCGCGCCTACGAGCGCGAGTGCCGGAAGCAGCGCCTGCTCGACTTCGACGACCTGCTGCTGCTCGCGGTGCGCATGCTGGAGAAGGACCCGTCCCTGCTTCGCCGCTACGCGGCGCGCTATCCGTACGTGCTCGTCGACGAGTACCAGGACCTCAACCTCGCCCAGGAGCGCCTGGTCGAGCTCGTGGCCGGCGGGGGCGATCCATTCGTCGTCGGCGACGACGACCAGTCGATCTACCGCTTCAGGGGCGCGTCTCGTGCGAGCCTGGAACGGTTCCTGGCCAGCTTTCCCGGCGCCCGCACCGTGACGCTGGGTCGGAACAGGCGCAGCTCGCGCCGCATCGTCCGCGCGGCGGCGGGGCTGATCGGCCACAACCCGGACCGCCTGCCGAAGGAGCTGCGTTCCGCCCAGGCGGGTCCGGCGGTGGAGCTGTGGCGTGGCCAGGACTCGCTCTCCGAGGCGACCGCAATCGCCACCGAGGCGGCGCGCCTGATCGCTTCCGGTACCGCGCCGCGAGCGATCGCGGTCCTGTGCCGGACGAACGCCATCGCCCGCTCCGTCGCCGCAGCGCTGGCCGCGGCGGAACTGCCCCACGTGGTCATCGGCGGCCACGGCTTCCACGACCTGCCCGAGGTCAAAGACGTGATCGCGATGCTGCGCGTGGTCCGGGATCCCTCAGACGTCGTGGCGCTGGCGCGCCCGGCGGCCTCCGCCCACGCCGGCCTGCTGAATGTGCTCTCCTCGGCCGCGGGCGAGCTCGACGTGCGCGACCTGTTCTTCGAGCTGATGGAGCGGTCGCGACACCAGGCGACCCCGAATGTGAGCAAGTTCGCCGACGAGATCGCCGAGTTCTGCGAACGCTCGCCCGACCACTCGCTCGACGCCTTCATGCGGCGCCTGGAGCTGGTGCTCATCTCGGGAGAGGACGAAGAGCCTGCGGCCGCGGAGCTGGGCGACGGGATCCACGTGATGACGATCCACCAGTCGAAAGGCCTCGAGTTCGACGCCGTCTTCGTCCCGTCGCTGGTTGAGGGACGGCTGCCCCAGTACGGTCGGTCGCCGCGCTTCGAGCTGCCCGCGGCCGTGCTCGAGCCGCTCGTGCGCGGGCGCGAGGACGTGGTCGCGGAGGAGCGAAGGCTGCTCTACGTGGCGATGACGCGCGCGCGGCACCGGCTCTACCTCACCCGCGCCGAGCACTACGAGGGCGGTCGCCGGTGGCGGGAGTCTCGCTTCCTGGAGGAGGTGCGCGCGACCGCTGCGCGTGCTCTGCTCGAGAAGGACGTTCCGCCCGTCGCACGTCGCGCGGTCGCTACGGTGATGAACGGCCACGACGCCGAGGTCCAGCTCTCGTACAGCGCCATCGCCGCGTACAAAGACTGCCCGCGGCAGTACTGGTACCGCCACGTGCAGCGGTTGCCGGTGGCGCAGAGCGCCGAGGCCGTGCACGGCGTGATCCTCCACGAGGTCCTGCGCCGCGCCGGCGAGCTCCGGCGGCAGGACGTGCCCATCACTCCGGCGCGGCTGCGCTCGATCCACCGCGCGGTCTGGAGTGAAATCCGGTTCCCCGATCCCCGGCGCGCGCCGGCCTTCAAGCGCACGGGCGCGGCGGAGCTGGAGGCGTACCGAGCGCTGGGCGGCCTGGAGGGGGCGCCGGCGTTCGTCGAGCAGTCATTCAGCGTCGTCGTCGACGGGTGGACGCTGCGCGGCGTCATCGACCGCATCGACCACACCGCGAGCTCGTGGCGGATCATCGACTACAAGAGCGGCCGCCCGATCACGCGCCGGCGCCGTGACCTGCAGGTGGCGCTCTACGCGCTCGGGGCGCGGTCTGCGTTGGGGCTCGACCCGCTCGAGCTCGAGGTCGTCTACCTGGCCTCGGGCGAATCCGTGCGCGTGGACGGCATCGACTCCCTGGTGCGCGACGCGCAGGTCGAGGGGTCCGAGGTAGCGGACGGGATCCGCTCAGGAGCCTTCGAGGCCCGGCCCGAGCGGCGGCGCTGCCGGCTCTGTCCCTACCGGCTTGCCTGCGTCGACGCCCTGTAGCGCTCCGCCAGCACCAGGCACTCGCGCGCGATGTCGGACGACGCGTACGGATGCGCCATCTCCTCGGCGCGCCGGGACATCTCGCGCCACGTCGGGCCGCCTTCCGCCAGCACCCGCACCTCGTCGAGAAGGTCGTCCTCCTTGGGCGCGAAGGCCCCGATGCCGGACTCGACGACGAAGTCGACGTTGGGCGATTCCTGTCCGGGCAGGAAACCGGTGAGCACGAGCGGGAGCCCGGTGGCGAGCGCCTCGGCGATGGCACCAGGCCCGGCCTTCGTGACCACGATGTCGCACGCGCGCATGAGCTCGGGCATGTAGTCGACGAAGCCCAGGACCAGCATCGGCGTCGAGGCCTCGAGCTCGTACAGCCGGCGCCGCAGCTTCTCGTTGCGTCCGCACACGACGACCAGCTGCCAGGGCTGGCGCTCGGCGGTGAGGGCGCGCACCTGCGCGGCGAGGTGGCCCACGCCGGCCGCGCCGCCCATGACCAGGATGGTGAAACGGCGCTGGTCAAGGCCGAAGCGCCGGCGCAGCGCCTCCTTCTCACCCGGCGCCGGCGGCCGGAAGCGCAGGTCGACGGGCAGGCCGAGCAGCTTGACGCGGTCGGCGGGCACGCGGCGCCGGAGAGCGACCTTGCGCGCCCCCTCGGTCGGGGCGATCACCAGGTCGGCCTGGCTGAACGTCCAGCCGCGGTGGAAGTCGACGAGGTCCGTGATCACCGTCATCAGCGCTCGCGGCCGGCCGCTCTTGCGAATCGCCTGGTGCGCGACGTGGTTGAGCAGCGGGTGCACGGAGAGGACGACGTCGGGGTCGTGCTCCTTGAGCAGCTGGGCCGTCACCTTGCGCACCGGGGGGCCGAAGACGGCGCGGATCGCGGCGAATGTCGCCCTCGTGTTGCTCGCGTGGTAGACCGCGCCCCACGCGGGACGGGACCGCCGGATCACGGGCGAGTAAAGAGACGCGAGGCGCCGGACGATCAACGGCCCTCGGCCGATCAGCGGGTCGGCGACGGTGACGACGCTGGTCGGGTCGAGGAGGCGAAGCGCGTCCGTGAGCGCCTTGGCCGCGGCGCGGTGCCCGCCCCCGGTGTCGCTGAAGAGGATCAGGATGCGCGGCGAGCCGCCGACCGGGGTCGGATAGAGAGAAGTGGCGGCGGTTACCGGCGTCGCGCCGCTGCGCGGCGCGCGATCCAGCGCATGTTGTAGGCGGACAGCAGGTAGGTGATGAAGATCATCGCGAGGATGCCGATGGTCACCCACAGGATCGTGCGCTTGGCGAGCTCGCCGGGCGACAGCGGCGGTGAGCCGCTGCGGTTCTCCTGAATGATGTAGGCGGCGAGGTCGCGCACGTCCTGGTCGGTCAGCCTGGGGTTGCCTCCCTTGGCGGGCATCGGCTGCTGCTTGGGATCACCGGGCTGCGGCTGCCGGCCGTTGGCGATGATGTCGATGAGCACCTGGGGGTCGAGCGGGTCCTTGATCCCGGCCAGCGACTCGATGGGGTTGAGCCTGGCCCCGATGCCTCCCTCGAGCGCGGCGCCGTGGCAGCTCGTGCAGTTCTGCGCGTAAAGGGTCGCGCCCTTCGACGGGTCGCCTGGCAGGCTGCCGGCGCCGCTTGCGGCCGTGCCGCCGCCCGACGGCGAGGGCGATGTGTCGGCCATTGTGGACAGGGCGGTGAGAATGAAAAAGGCCGGGATCGCCAGCGCGAGGACGACGCCCTTCGTGAACCGCATCCACGGGCAATCATATCCAGGGCTTCCGGCGCGGGTCGGACGGGAATAGGCGGAGTGGTGGTGGGTTTTTAGGCATTGTGAGTTCTTGCTCGCCGGTCTCCCGTTCCGGCTTCTGCTGCGTCTCTCGACGCTGGCTCGACGCGAGATCGGCGTACCGTGGCTGACGCCAGCCGCCTGACCATCGACCGCGCCGCACGGCGGATCGCGGTCATCTCCATGCACACCTCTCCCACGGCATCGTTGGGCCAGAACGCCAACGGTGGCCTCAACGTCTACGTCCAGGAGGTCGCCACCGCCTTCAGCGACCGGGGCATCGCGACTGACGTGTTCACGCGCAGACAGTCGTCGGACGACCCGGTGGTGGAGCAGCTGGCCGCCCTGTCCCGCGTCATCTACCTGCCGGCCGGCAACGGGCTGGACAAGTACTCGCTCTACGGCGAGGTGCCGGGGTTCGCCCGTCAGGTCGTCCTTTTCGCCGAACGGGAGGGCATCGCCTACGACCTGCTGTTCTCGCACTACTGGCTGTCGGGCGAGGTCGCGTGCCTGCTTCGGCCGCGCCTGGCGCCGGCGTGGGTGCACGTCGCGCACACGCTGGGACTGGTGAAGAACCGCTCCCTGGCCGTCGGGGCGCGCGCCGAGCCCGAGTCGCGTATCCGTGTCGAGGGCGAGATCGCCCGCGAGGCGGACCTCCTGATCGCTTCGACCGAGGACGAGAGCCGTGACCTGGTCAACCTCTACGCGGCCGACCCCGACCGCGTCTTCGTCGTCCCGCCGGGCGTCGACCTGACCATGTTCCAGCCGATCGACCGCGCGGAGGCGCGGCGCAAGATCGGCTACGGCCCCGGACGGCTGCTGCTGTTCGTCGGCCGCCTGGAGCGGCTGAAGGGCGTCGACGTCGCCATCAACGCCCTCGCATTGCTGCGCGACCGCAACCACGACGACGTCCGCCTTTTGATCCTCGGCGAGGACAGCAAGGAGGGCGACGAGAGCGAGAAGGAGCGCCTCAAGGCGGTCGCCGCTGCGGCCGGAGTCCGCGACCGCGTCGAGTTCCTCGGCTCGGTGGCCCACCACGAGCTGCCGTACTTCTACTCCGCCGCCGACGTCACCGTGATGCCGTCGTACAGCGAGTCCTTCGGCCTGGTCGCCCTGGAGGCGCAGGCGTGCGGCCGGCCGGTCGTGGCGTCCAACGTGAGCGGGCTGCGCTCCGTGGTCCGCGACGACGTCAGTGGCTACCTTGTCGAGAACCAGGACGTCGCCGCGTACGCGGAGCGCATCGGGCGCCTGGTCGACGACCCCGAGCTCGCCGCGCAGATGGGTGCGCGCGGGCGGCTACTCGCGCAGCGCTTCTCCTGGACGCGGACCGCGGACCGCCTGGAGCTGCTGTTCGAGCGTCTGGCCGAGCGCGCTCAGCTGCGCGTCCACGCGAGCGCGCGGCAGGAGTAGGGGAAAGAGGCCGGGTCGTGCTTCGTCAGCGCCGTCGGCCGGGTGCCGTCGGCGTTCATGAGCCAGACCTGGTCGGCGCTGAGAAACGCGATCTGGTGGCCGTCGGGCGACGACACCGGCAGGGTGACGTCGATGCCGGGGTCTGAGGGCAGGCCCGCGGCCGCCGTCAGCGAGGCCGGCGGCGACGCGACGTTCACGACGTACGCCTTGTTTATGACCGTGCCCTGGTTGCTGATCGCGGCCGAGAAGACGAGGTGCGTCGAATCCGGCAGCCAGGCCGGGCGGCCGATGTCGCCCGACGTGAGCGTCGTCGTCGCCGCGGCGCCGGTGAGGCTCCGGACCCGGAGCGCGACTCCGGTCGCGTCGTGGCGGAGGTACGCAATGCGGTTGCCGGCGGGCGACCACGCGATGTCGCTGACCGGCGCGGTGTCCAGCAGGAGCTGATAGGTCGCTCGCAGGCCGACGTCGTAGCCCCGGATCTCGCGGCTGCCAGAGACGGCCTGCACGTAAGCCACGCGAAGCCCGTTCGGCGCCACGGCCGCTTCAGCGACGTCGCCGGCGATGGTCTCATCCGCGCCGTCGGCAGTCTGGCGATGCAGCACCGAAGACGAATCCAGGTAGACGAATCCCATGTCGCTCGCGAGCGCCGCGGCCCAGGCCGCTCTGAAGCTCAGCGGCGACTCCGCCGCGCCGGGCGCGTACTGCCACCACGTCTGGTCGGGTCCCTGGATCAGGAGCGAGTCTCCCGCCGGCGACCAGTTGAAGGACTGCACGGCGCTGGCGTCGAACAGCTCGCGCGGGAAGCCCCGCTCGTCGACGATCCAGAGACCGCCCGGCGATCCGTCGGGCGCCGCGGTGGCGAAGGCGATCCAGTGGCGGAGCGAATGCTGCGGCCCGGTGGCGAAGTGGATGACCTCGTCGCGTCCCAGCTGGTTGCCGTCCAGGTCGGTGGCCGCGGTGTTGACGAGCACCTGGTATGCGGTCCCCGCGCTCAGCAGCTGAGAAGGAGCGAGGATCGCGCGGCGCGGCTCGGCGGGATCGAGGCGCACGTCAAACGGGACGCTCGGGCTGATGGCGATCGCGCTCTTCAGAGTGGCCGGGTCCATCGGCCTCGTGAAGTCGAGGTTGAGGTAGGAGGCGGGGTCGACGGATCCGTCGCCGTTGGCGGGACTCGAGCCCGAGAGCGAGGGCGGGCCCTCGGTGACGAAGGACCAGTGGTGGCGGAGGGTGTAGGTGTTGCCCGCGCGGTCGCGGTAGCCGGGCTCGAGGATGACCTCGTACGTCGTGCTCGTGCGCAGGGTCGCATGGTCGTAGGCGAGCTCGCGGCCGCTGAGCCAGCGGACCGAGCCGGTGGTGGGCGGAAGAAGGTGGAGGCGGAGCTCGACGGAGGGCCGGTCGACCTCGTGGTCGAAGGCGATGCGGACCGGAGCCGCTGTGGAGACGTCGACGGTGTTGCGTTGGGGGGAGTAGTCGACGATCTGCGGCGGGTCGCCGCCGCAGGCGGTGAGAAGCGCGCTCGCGATCAGGGCGCCGGCCGCCAGAAAGGCGCTCCGCTTCGCGGGCCCACCCTCCTCCCGCTCGGTGCCCACCCCCAACCGACCAGCCTGAGGCAAGGCTAACCTTCGCCACTCGAGACGCCAACCCACCCTGTTAAGAATGGAGGTTGGAGGCCGTAGCCGCATTCGCCGGCGATGGGTGGTTTCCGGGTGGCGCGAATCAGCCGTTCGCCGGCGGATGGCGAAAAAAGCCGACGCCTAGAGGTGGGACTTGAGGCGCGCCCTCATCTCCTGCGCCAGCTGCTCCAGGCGCGAGGAGTCGACGAACAGGAGCGAGATGCTCGGGATCTGGTCGATGGCCGCCTCGATCCCCGCGAGCGACGGGTCGGCGGCGCCGAGGATGTCCTTGACCTTCCGCGCCCGGTTGCCCAGCGCGTCCTCGGCCATGGCCTGCAGCTCAGCCACGACCGCGGCCCAGTCCAGCTGCGGTCCGGCGCTGCGCGGCGGCGCGGTCGGCGCCACCGGGATCTGCTGCGGCGTAGGCGCGCCGTACTGCGTGAACGGCTGCGTCGGGATCTGGGCCGTCGGCGGCTCCTGCGG
>JBKPCW010000161.1:0-9615 GCA_046727555.1 Candidatus Dormiibacterota bacterium
CTGCCCAACGGCATCCCCGACCGGGGCAAGGTGCTGACGCAGCTGTCGATCTTCTGGTTCTCCCAGACCGACACCTTCCAGGCCAACCACCTGATCTCGGGCATGGTCCCCGACCTCCCCGCGGTGCTGAAGAACTTCCGCGAGGAGCTGGCGGGGCGCTTCATGATCGTGCGCAAGGCCAAGCGCATCGACTTCGAGTGCGTCGTGCGCGGCTACCTCGCCGGCAGCGCGTGGAAGGAGTACGAGGAGTCGCAGACTCTGGCCGGCGAGAAGATGCCGCCCGGGCTGCGCCAGAGTGAGAAGCTCGTCTCCCCGATGTTCTCGCCCGCGACCAAGGCCGAGACGGGCCACGACGAGAACATCACCTTCGACCGGATGAAGAAGGAGCTGGGCGACGACCTGGCGACGAAACTTCGCGACGCGAGCCTGGAGCTGTACAAGTACGCGTCGGATTTCGCTTCGAGGCGCGGCCTCATCCTGGCCGACACGAAGTTCGAGTTCGGCCTGATCGGCGACGACCTGATCCTGATCGACGAGGCGCTCACCCCCGACAGCTCGCGCTACTGGGACGCCGTGACGTATGTCGTGGGGACGTCTCCCGAGTCCTACGACAAGCAGTTCGTGCGCGACTGGCTGACGAAGTCGGGGTGGGACAGGGAGTCCGACCCGCCCGCGCTGCCGCCAGACGTGGTGGCGCAGACGCGTCTGCGCTACCTGACCGCGTATCAAAGGTTGGTGGGCAAACCGTTGTTTCCACCGAAGCCGAGGAACGAAAGGTGATCGCGCGTGTCATCGTCATGCCCAAGCCGGTGGTCAACGATCCTCAGGGCCTGACCGTCAAGCAGGGCCTCGCCTCGCTCGGCTTCCGCGAGGTCGGCGATGTGCGCATCGGCAAGTACATCGAGGTCACGCTCGAGGGCGTGAGCGAGCACGAGGCGAGACAGCGGGTCGAGGAGATGTGCCGGCAGCTGCTCGCCAACCACGTGATCGAGGATTTCCACTTCGAGATCGAGCGGGAGCGCTCGAGGCGATGAAGTTCGGGGTCGTCGTTTTCCCGGGCACGTGGTCGGATCGCGACTGCGGCTGGGTGGTCGACCAGGTGCTCGGCCAGGAGCTCGTGTACCTGTGGCACAAGGACGACGACCTCAAGGGCTGCGACTGCGTGATCCTCCCCGGCGGGTTTGCGTACGGCGACTACCTGCGCACGGGCGCCATCGCCCGCTTCGCGCCGGTGATGGAGAAGATCGGCGAGTTCGCCGACCGCGGCGGGCTCGTGTGGGGGATCTGCAACGGCTTCCAGGTGCTGTGCGAGGCGGGCCTCCTGCCGGGCGCGCTCATCCGCAACGCCTCGCTCGAGTTCCGGTGCGAGTGGACCAACCTGGTGGTCGAGCGCACCGACCTCGCGTTCACCTCGAGGTGCGCGGAGCGAGAGGTGCTGCGGGTGCCGATCGCCCACGGCGAGGGCAGCTACTTCGCCGACCCGGCGACGCTGTCGCGCCTCGAGCAGCGCGGGCAGGTCGTCTTTCGCTACGCGGACGCGCACGGGCGCGTCGTGCCCGGCGCCAACCCCAACGGTTCCCTGCACAACATCGCCGGCATCGTCAACACGCGCGGCAACGTCCTCGGCATGATGCCGCACCCTGAGCGGTGCTCGGAGCCCGAGCTCGGCGGCACGGACGGCCTCAAACTGTTCCGCTCGGTGGCCGAGAGCGCTCTGAAGGTGCTGGTGTCTTGAGCATCAAGTCTGTGGACGAACGCCGCTTGCGGGAAGTGGCGCTCACCCCAGATGAGTACAGGGTCATCGTCGAGCAGCTGAAGCGAGCCCCGAACGAGGTCGAGCTCGGCATGCTCGGCGTCCTCTGGTCGGAGCACTGCTCCTACAAGAGCTCGAAGGCGCTGCTGCGCCGCCTGCCGACGACAGGCGCCGGCGTCGTCCAGGGTCCGGGTGAGAACGCTGGCGCGGTCGAGATCGGCGAAGGCTGGTCCGTCGTGTTCAAGATCGAGTCGCACAACCACCCTTCCGCCATCGAGCCGTACCAGGGCGCCGCGACCGGTGTGGGCGGCATCATCCGCGACGTCATCGCCATGGGCGCCCGACCGGTGGCGCTGCTCGACTCGCTGCGCTTCGGGCCTCTGCCCGAGTCGGCGCGCCACTTCGACGGCGTCGTCGCGGGCATCGCGGGCTACGGGAACTGCATCGGCATCCCGACAGTGGGCGGCGAGGTCTACTTCGAGGACTGCTACGCCAGCAACCCGCTCGTCAATGCGATGTGCGTCGGCCTGGTGCGCACCGACCAGCTGATGCGCGCGCGGGCGGAGGGCGAGGGCAACAGCATCATGCTCGTCGGCGCCGACACCGGTCGCGATGGCATCCACGGCGCCTCGTTCGCCTCTCTGGAGCTGGACGAGAACAGCGCGGAGCGGCGGCCCGCGGTGCAGGTCGGCAATCCCTTCCTCGAGAAGTGCCTGCTCGAGGCCTGCATGGACCTGGCCCACACCGACGCGGTAGTCGCGATCCAGGACCTGGGCGCAGCCGGCCTGACCTCCGCGGTCGCCGAGTGCGCCGGGCGGGTGGAGGGCGCCGGGGCGCGGATCGACGTGTCGCTCGTGCCGCGGCGCGAGCGGGGCATGACTCCTTACGACGTGATGCTTTCGGAGTCGCAGGAGCGGATGCTGGTGGTGGTCCGCCGCGGCCGCGAGCGTGAGGTCGAGAGCATCTTCCACGCCTGGGACCTGACGTCGGCCGTGATCGGCGAGGTCACCGATGACGGCCACCTGAGCGTGTTCGACGGCCGCGACGTGGTGGCGCGCGTGCCGGTCAGGCTGCTGACCGACGGCGCGCCGATGCGCCGCCTCATCGCCTACCCGCCCGAGCCGCCGTACGGCCTCGACGTCAACGCCCTACCGCCTCTCGCCGACCCCGGGGCGACGCTGCTGACCATGCTCGCGAGCCCGAACCTTGCCAGCCGGCGCGGCATCTTTCGCCGCTACGACCACATGGTCGGCGACGCGACGGTGGTCGCGCCCGGCGGCGACGCGGCGATGCTCCGCGTCAAAGGCGCGCGGCTGGGCATCGCGGTCACGACCGACTGCAACGCCCGGTACGTCCACCTCGATCCGCACCTCGGCGCCCAGCTCGCGGTCGCGGAGGCGGCCCGAAACATCGTCGCCACCGGGGCGCGGCCGCTTGCCGTGACCGACTGCCTCAACTTCGCCAACCCCGACCGGCCCGAGGTGTACTGGGAGCTGGAGGAGGCGATCGCCGGTCTGGCTTCCGCTTGCCGGGCGCTCGAGCTCCCCGTCGTCAGCGGAAACGTATCGCTGTACAACGACTCGAACGGGACGTCGGCCATCTACCCGACGCCGGTCGTGGGCATGGTGGGGGTCATCCACGACTACGGCAAGCGCCTCAGCGCCGGTCTGCGCGTCGAGGGCGACTTCGTCCTCCTGATCGGCTCGAGCCACAACGACCTCGGCGGCAGCGAATACCTGAAGGTCGAGCACGGCCATGTCGCCGGCCGGCCGCCGGCACTCGACCTCTTACGCGAGAAGGCCGTCAACCGGTTGATCCTCAGCGCGGCCCAGAGCGGCTACCTGCACTCGGCGCACGACTGCGCCGATGGCGGGATGCTCGTGGCGCTGGCCGAATGCTGCCTGCTCGGCGGCATCGGCGTGCGCTGCCCGGGGATCCGCCCCGAGCCGCCGCTGCGCCTCGACGCGGCGTTCTTCGGCGAGTCGCCAAGCCGCTACATCGTCAGCGTTCCCTCGCGCGCGATGCCCGAGATGCAGTCGCTCGCGCGCCGCAACAACGTGGAGCTCTCGCTGCTCGGCCTGGCGGGAGGCGATCACCTCGAGTTCGAAGGCCAGCTCAAGATCTCCCTCGCCGAGCTGCGGATGGCGTGGGAGTCGATGGTGACGGCCTAGCCATGTGCGGGGTCTTTGGCGTCTGCGCCAAGCACGGAGTCGACGTCGCGAACCTGACGTACTTCGGCCTGTTCGCCCTGCAGCACCGCGGCCAGGAGTCGGCCGGCATCGCCGTCTCGGACGGCGCGGTCGTACGCGTCCATCGCGATATGGGCCTGGTGGCGCAGGTCTTCTCGCCGGCCACGATCAAGGACCTCGGCGAGGGCTCGACCATCGCCCTCGGGCACACGCGATACTCGACCACCGGCTCGAGCCGGGCCGAGAACGCGCACCCGGTCCCGTTCCATCACCCGACCCTCGGTCCAGGGGCGATCGCCCACAACGGAAACCTGCTCAACGCGAACTCGCTGCGCGCGCAGCTTGGCGATCAAGGCGTGACGTTCGAGACCGCGCTCGACACGGAGGTGATGGCGCGGCTGATCGAGAGCACGCACGGCAAGTCGTGGGAGGACGTGATCCGGCGCACGTTCGCGCGCATCGTCGGCGCGTACTCGTGCGGCATCATCACGCCGAACCAGCTGATCGCGCTCCGTGACCCCTTCGGGTTCCGGCCGCTCTGCATCGGCTACATCCCACTGCCTGGCAACCCGGCGCACGTGGTCGCGTCCGAGACCTGCGCCCTCGACACCGTGCGCGCGACCTTCGTGCGCGAGGTCCAGCCAGGGGAGATGGTGGTGATGGACGAGCGAGGCGTGCACAGCGTCGGCTTCCAGTCTTCGAGCAAGCACGCGATGTGCATCTTCGAGTTCATCTACTTCGCCCGACCCGACTCGATCCTCAAGAACTGCGAGCTGGAGGACGCGCGGATCCGCATGGGCCACGAGCTGGCGAAGGAGGCTCCGGTGGAGGCCGACATGGTGGTCGGGTTCCCGGACTCGGGCACGCCTGCCGCCATCGGGTACGCCGAAGCGTCGGGGATCCCGTTTCGCGAGGCCTTGATGAAGAGCCGTTACATCAACCGCACGTTCATCCAGCCGGACCAGACGTTGCGTGAGGCGGGCGTGATGCTCAAGCTCAACCCACTCCCGCGCTCGATCAAAGGCAAGCGGTTGATCGCCGTCGACGATTCGATCGTCCGCGGCACGACGACCAGGCGCACCATCGAGCGGCTGCGCGCCGCCGGGGCGCGCGAGATCCACATGCGGATCTCGAGCCCGCCCATGCGCTTCCCATGCTTCATGGGCGTCGACATCGGCTCGACGAAGGAGCTCATCGCCTCGGGCCGGTCGGTCGACGAGGTGCGGGAGAAGATCGGCGCGGATTCGCTGCACTACCTGTCCATCCCGGGCCTGGTCCGGGCCATCGGTCACGGCCCGGCGCAGGAGTTCTGCCGGGCGTGCTTCGACGGCTCGTATCCCGTCCCTGTTCCTCAGCAGCTGGAAATGGACAAGATGCAGTTCGAGTCACCGGCGCCACAGCTCGCAAAGGTGTGAGCCAGGAGGGGCTGTCCTATGCGGCGGCGGGCGTCGACATCGAGGCCTACGAACGTGTCCTGGAGCGCGTCAAGCCGCTGATCGCGGCCACGCACGGCAAGGAGGTTGCGGCAGGAGTCGGCCCGTTCGCCGGCCTCTACGCGCTCCCCGGCGGAGGCCACCTGGCCGCCAGCGCCGACGGCGTCGGCACGAAGATCAAGGTCGCGATCGCCGCCGGGCAGCACCGCGGCATCGGGATCGACATCGTCAACCACTGCGTCAACGACATCGCCTGCGCGGGAGCGCGGCCCCTGTTCTTCCTCGACTACTTCGCCACCGGCAAGCTCGACCCGGAAGTGTTCGCGCAGCTGGTGGAAGGCATGACCGAGGCATGCCGGAAGGCCGGGTGCGCCCTGCTCGGCGGGGAGACGGCGGAGATGCCGGGGATGTACGCGCTGGGCGACTACGACCTCGCGGGCTTCATCGTCGGCCTGGTCGAGCCGGGTGAGCGGCGCGCCCCGGTCGAGGCCGGCGACGCGCTGGTCGGCCTGCCGAGCAACGGCCTCCACACCAACGGCTACTCGCTGGCGCGCAAGGTCTTCGAGGGCGTGCCCGTCGCCGCGGGGCTGGCGCGGGAGCTGCTCGCGCCGCACACGTCGTACCTCGAAGACCTGCGCCGGATCCGGTGGAAGGGCGCGGCGCACGTCACCGGAGGCGGCATCCCAGGCAACCTGCGGCGCGTCCTGCCGGATGGCCTCGGCGCCCACCTCGACTCGAGCACATGGCAGGTTCCCGGCATCTTCGAAAAGATCCGCGCCCGCGGGCGGGTGAGCGACGACGAGATGTGGGGAACGTTCAACATGGGTCTGGGCATGATCCTGGTCGTGGATCGGAAAGACGTGCCGAAGGGGGCGACGGTGGTCGGCGAGGTCGTCCGTCAGTCCGGGCCCGAAAGGGTGACCATCCACTGAAGCTCGGGGTCTGCGCCTCCGGCCAGGGGACGAACCTCCGCAACCTCGTCGAGCAAAGCTTCGACGTCGTCGCGGTGGCGACGAACCGTCCCTCGTGCGGGGCGGCCGCGCTCGCGCGCGAGCGCGGGATCCCGCTGGCGGAGCTGTCGCAGAAGTCGTTCGAGTCGGCCGAACAACGCGACGAGGCCATGCGCGACTTCTTGCGCCGAAACGAAGTCGAGCTGGTGGTCGACGCGGGTTACGACCGCATCCACACCAGGCCGTTCCTGGACGCCTACGAAGGCCGCATCGTCAACGTCCATCCCTCGCTCCTGCCGATGTTCGCCGGCGGCATGGACGCCGTCGAGCAGGCGCTCGACAGCGGCTTGAAGTTCACCGGCGCGACGGTGCACATCGTCACCGCGGAGCTCGATGCAGGGCCGATCCTTCTCCAGGAGGCGGTGCCGATCCTCGAAGGCGATACCGTGGAGACTCTGCGCCAGCGGGTGCACGAGGCCGAGTACCGGATCCTGCCCGCGGGGATCCGCCTGATGGAGTCGAAGCTTGCCGGCAGCCGTTCTGTCCGTTAGCGACAAGACCGGGCTCGCTGCGTTTGCGCGCGGCCTGCGGAGGCTCGGCTACGAGCTCTTCGCCACCAGCAGCACGCTGCGGGCGATCCAGGATGCGGCCGTCGACGCTCGGCCGGTCAGCGACCTGACGGGCTTCCCCGAGATGATGGACGGCCGGGTCAAGACGCTGCACCCGGGCGTGCACGCGGGCATCCTCGCCCGGCGCGACCGACCCGAGCACATGCAGGCGCTCGCCGAGCAGGGTCTCCGCGAGATCGACCTGGTGTGCGTGAACCTCTATCCGTTCGTCGACACTGTGCTGCGTGCCGACGTGACCTTCGCGGAGGCGGTGGAGCAGGTCGACATCGGCGGTCCGGCGATGATCCGCGCCGCGGCCAAGAACCACGAGTCGGTGCTGGTCGTGGTCCGCCCGCAGCGCTACGCCGAGGTCCTGGCCGCGCTCAGCGAAGGCGCGGTCGACGAGAAGATGCGGCGGCGCCTGGCCGCGGAGGCGTTTGCGCACACGTCGGCCTACGACGCGTGGATCGCGGCGTACCTCCGAAGCCAGGGAGGCAATGGGTTTCCGACCGAGATCACGATCCCGGGCCAGCTCGCCCAGCCGCTGAAGTACGGCGAGAACGAGCACCAGAAGGCGGCGTTCTACCGCCTCGGCCCGGAAGCCGGCGGCCTCGGTGGCGCGGAGCAGGTGCAAGGCGGGCCGCCTGGGTTCAACAACATCCAGGACGCGTCCGCCGCCCTGCAGCTGGTCATGGACTACGACCGGCCCGCCGTCGCCATCGTCAAGCACATGAACCCGTGCGGGCTTGCGGTCGCCGACGAGCTCGCGACCGCCTACCGCCACGCGTACGAGTGCGACAGGGTCTCTGCGTTCGGTGGAGTCGTCGCCGCCAACCGGCCTCTCGACCGGTCGACGGCGGAGCTGATCGTGCAGATCGTCACCCACGTCGTGGTGGCGCCGCGGATCCTGGACGAATCGCGCGACGTGCTGGCCCGGCGCAAGAACATGGTGGTACTGGCCGCGCCACCGGCCCAGGAGGGTTTCGCCGGGCGCGCGCAGGGCGCACCTCTGATGGACTACGACGTGCGCTCGGTCCCGGGCGGCGTCCTGGTCCAGGAGTGGGATCGCGCGCGCTTCGACCGCCGCGAGTGCAAGACGGTGACCCGCCGCGAGCCGGCCGAGGAGGAGTGGGCGCAGCTGGGCCTCGCGTGGACGGCGGTCAAGCACGTCAAGTCGAACGCGATCGTGCTCTTCAAGGAAGGAGCGGCGGTCGGCGTCGGCGCGGGCCAGATGTCGCGAGTCGAAGCCGTGGAGCTGGCGGTGCGGCGGGCCGGCGAGCGCTCACGCGGCGCGGTGATGGCCTCGGACGCCTTCTTTCCGTTTCCCGACGGCCTCGAGCTTGGAGCCCGCGCGGGGGTGACGGCGGTGATCCAGCCAGGCGGCTCGCTGAAGGACGCCGACGTCGTCGCCGCCGCCGACGCCGCGGGGATGGCGATGGTCGTCACCGGCCGTCGCCACTTCAAGCACTGATGTCCAGCCGTTTTGGCGAAGAGGGGCGCGAGCTTTCTTACGGCACGTACCTGAAGGTGCCCGAGCTTCTTTCGCTGCAACAGAGGCTCAGCGAGGAGCACGACGAGCTGCTGTTCATCGTTGCGCACCAGGTCTACGAGCTGTGGTTCAAGGTCGTCCTCTTCGAGCTCGAGGCCGCACGCGACCGGATCGCCGCCCACGATCTCTTCTTCGCCCGCCACCACCTGCGCCGTGTCAACGTCATCGAGCGGCTGCTGGTCGAGCAGATCGACGTCCTGGAGACGATGTCGCCGCAGGACTTCCTCGCCTTTCGCTCCAAGCTCGCGCCCGCCAGCGGCTTCCAGTCCGTGCAGTTCCGCGAGATCGAGTTCCTATCGGGCCTCAAGGAGCCGAAGTACATCGCGCGCCTGGAGGCGTCGCCGGAGGAGATGAGCCGGCTGCGCAAACGCCTGGAGGAGCCGTCGCTCGACGACGCGTTCCGCGAGCTGGTCGAGCGGCGGGGCTCGCCGTCGCTGGTCGAGATCTTCCGCGACCGTGAGCGCTTCGGCGACCTGTTCGACCTGTGCGAAGCCTTGCTCGACCACGACGAGGCCTTTGCGCACTGGCGCTCGCGGCACGTGCTCATGGTTGAGCGGCAGATCGGCGCCAAGACCGGCACCGGCGGCAGCACGGGCGCGCAGTACCTGCGCACCACGCTGAGCAAGCGCTTCTATCCCGAGCTATGGGAGCTGCGCTCGCAGCTGTGAGCCGTGAATTCCCCGGCGAACGGCCCGAGCACCATATGAAGAAGACGAGCGCGCCCAGGCCCCGCGTCACCTGCGGGACGTGCCGGAAGTTCGACGGCACCGCGTGGTGCCGGCACTGGAACTTCCACACCACCGCCGAGTCGCCGCCATGCCGCTTCTACACCCCGGTGCGATGACGCCACAGGAAGCGCGCGCGCAGTTTCCGGTCCTGGCCACCCGCGCCTACCTGAACGCCGGCTCGGTGGGCCCGATGTCGATCGCGACTCTAGAGGCGATGCAGTCGGCGGAGGGAAGCGGCCTCGAGCGGGGCCGCGGCGCGATGAGCAGCTGGCAGGCGTCGTTCGCCGTCGAGGAACGGCTCCGGGAACAAATCGCAACGCTCGTCCACGCGCCGGCGGACAACATCGTCCTCACGACGTCGACGACCGAGGGTTGCAACATCGTGATCACGGGGCTGCGGCTCGG
>JBKPCW010000162.1:0-6499 GCA_046727555.1 Candidatus Dormiibacterota bacterium
GACCGCCAGCCGGGCCAGGGCCTCCAGCAGCGCCCGTCCCACACCGCCGCCGCGGTGCTCGGGCACGACGAACAGGTCCTCGAGATAGATCCCCGGCTGGGCGAGGAAGGTCGAGAAGTTGTGAAAGAACAATGCAAAGCCAACCGGCTTGCGGCCGTCCTCGGCGATTAGAGTCTCCGCGTAGCTGCGCTCGCCGAACAGCGCGCGGTCGAGCTTGGCCTCGGTCATGGTCACCTCGTCCTCGAGCCGCTCGTAGTGCGCGAGGCCGCGGATCAGTTCGGCGATAAGGGGCACGTCAGATCGCTCGCCGGGGCGGATGCGCAGGGTCATCGCGGTCGGTCCTTGAGACGGTAGACGAGGCGCGTCGCGCCGTGGGTTTCGGAGAAGCTCGCGATCTTGTTGTCGACGAGGCCCGCCGCGAGCCCGGCGTCGATCACGTCGGTGTCCTTCAGCTCGCTGCGGCCGCCCTTGGGCCTCACCACCCAGATGGCCCCGTTGGGCTCGATCCACGTCTTGACCTCGCGGATGTGTTCGAGGTCGCGATGCGTGGAAGCGCCGAGGAAGACGATGTCGCACGGCGTCCGTGGCTTTCCCTTGGCGAGGTCCGACGTCCGCTGGCGCAGCAGGCGAGCGAAGCCGGCGTCGTCGAGGTTGACCAGCGCCACCTTCGCGCCCGGCTTGACGTTGAGGCGGTCAAGGAGCGGTTTTATCGTCTCCGCCACGCACCGCTCCGAACACGATCACGCCGAGGAGCCAGCCCGCGTACGCGCCGGCGATGACGAGCAGGATCAGGGGCAGCGGGTTGCCCACGCGGCTGGACAGCAGCTGCCCGAAACCCACCAGGGCGCCGAAAGCGATCGCGCCGACGATGCCGCCCGCGGCCGCACCGACCAGCGCCGCCGGAGTGAGCCTTGGTCTCAGACTTCGATCACCTGCAGGTCTCTGACGGCGCCGTTGATGGTGCCCGAGTAGAGATGGTTGAAGAAGAAGCGGGTGCCCGGGTGCCGCCGCTTCAGCCTGGCGGCCGCCTCCCAGCTCGTATGGCTGAAGACGTCACCGGGACCGGTCGCCTCGACGATGGCGACGTCGGCGTGGTCGACCAGCTTGTCCAGGGGCGCCGTCGGCTCGGTGTCGCCCGAGTAGGCGACGACCTTGCCATTGATGTGGATCCGGTAACCCGTGGCGCCCATCGTGCCGTGGTCCAGGCGGACGGTCTCGTAGCGCACGCCCGCCGCGGTGCCCGAAGGTTTCGCGGCCACGTAGCGGACCTTGAACTGCGGCCGCATCACCCGTTTCCAGTCCGGTCCCCAGCTGACCTCGAACAGCCTCTCGAGGTGCTCTTCGACCCCGGTGGGCCCGACGAAGGTCAGCGGCCGGCGGTCGACGAAAACGCGGTGCAGCACGAACGGCGGCAGGCCGAGCGTGTGGTCGCCATGGAAGTGAGTCAGAAACACGACCTCGATGTCGCCGGGGTCGACGCCAAGCCGGTGCATGTGCGGCAGCAGGGGCGCGCCGCCGTCCAGGAGGACACGCCCGTCGACGACCACCGCCCCGTTGTAGCGGTCGAGCGAGAACGCCGCCCCGCTACCCAGGAACGCGAGCTTTACGCGATGGTTACCGCCGGGTTCAGGTAGACGTCCTGGATTGCGTTGAGTAATTCGATGCCCTCCTTCATTGGGCGCTGGAACGACTTGCGGCCGCTGATCAGACCCATCCCGCCCGCGCGCTTGTTGATGACGGCGGTGCGGACAGCCTCTTTCAGGTCAGCAGCGCCTTTGCTCTCGCCCCCCGAGTTGATCAGGCCGGCGCGACCCATGTAGTTGTTGATCACCTGGTAACGGCACAGGTCGATGGGATGGTCACTTGACAGCTTGTCGTACACGTCGGGCGACGTCTTGCCGAAGCCGATCACCTCGAAGCCACGATTCGTGTCTGGCAGCTTCTGCTTGATGATGTCGGCCTGGATCGAAACGCCCAGGTGGTTCGCCTGGCCGGTCAGATCGGCCGCCGTCTCGTAGTTCTTGCCGTCCTTCTTGAAAGCGTTGTTGCGGACGTAGCACCAGAGCACGGTGGCCAGGCCGAGCTCGTGCGCCTGGTGGAACGCGACCGCGATCTCCTGCAGCTGGCGGTCGGCCTGCTCGGAGCCGAAGTAGATCGTGGCGCCAACCGCCACGGCGCCCAGCTCCCAGGCCTCCCTGACCGTCCCGAAAAGGATCTGGTCGTAGTGGTTGGGGTACGTGAGGAGCTCGTTGTGGTTGAGCTTGCAGATGAAAGGGATCTTGTGGGCGTACTTGCGCGACACCGAGCCCAGCACGCCGAAGGTCGAGGCGACCGCGTTGCAGCCGCCCTCGATGGCGAGCTTGACGATGTTCTCGCCGTCGAAGTAGATCGGGTTCGGCGCGAACGAGGCCCCGGCCGTGTGCTCGATGCCCTGGTCGACGGGCAGGATCGAGAGGTAACCCGTGCCGGCGAGGCGGCCGTGGTCGAGCATCGACTCGAGGCTGCGCAGCACGCGCGTCGACCGGTCGCTGTCCTTCCAGACCCGGTCGACGAAGTCCGGTCCGGGCAGGTGAAGCTGCTCTTGCGGGATCGTCTGGGATTTGTGCTCGAGCAGGTCGCGAGCGTCACCACCCAGGACCTCTTCTATCTTTTCCAGCGACCCCCTGGTAACAGTTGCCATCATTGCCTCTTACACATTTAGTTAGTCCCCTTTCGCAAGGGCGCGAATACCCATCCGTCACTCTATAGTGCGCCGATATGACCCAGCGGGCGAGTGATCTGCTTGCCGAGGTGGCGGACAGGCTCTCCGCCGACGCCAGCGAGAGCGGGGTCATCGCCGCCGAGGCGATCCGGGCGATCGAGCCGGAGCTCCTGCACAGCTACAAGGACGGGTCGATCGATGACCTCGCCAGCATGTCCACCACACTCCTCCAGGCGCTCTTCCGCTCCCTCCGCCTCGACGCCAGGATCCCCTGGCCCGAGTACTACACCCAGGCGCGCGAGTTCGCCCGGCACTACGCCGAGCGGGGCGTGCTGCTCGAATCGCTGATCGAGGGCTTGAACGTCTTCCGGCGCACGGTCGTCGCCCGGGTGACCGAGGAGGTGGGCGACAACCCGTACGCCGACGAGGTGATGCTGCTCGCCCAGAGCCGGGTGGGCAGCGTGATCGAGCAGCTCAACTCGAACTTCATCCGCGGCTACCTCGACTACACCGAAAGCAAGCACAGGGCCCGCCAGACCGAGCTCCACGGCCTCTATCACATCGCCAGCGCGCTGGGCCGCTCGCTCGACATCAACGAGATCGCCGAGGTGGGGCTGCGCGAGACGCTGAAGGTGCTCGGCCTGCAGGCGGGCGCGGTGTGGGTCCGCGAGGGCGCGCGCCTCAAGCTCGCCAAGACCATTGGCATGCAGCAAGGCGAGGAGGAGGAGTTCTCGCAGACCGGGCGCTCGGGCCTGAGCCGCGTGGTCGAGATCGCGTCCGGTCCAGCCGAGTCGCGGGTCGACCGCATCGCGGGTGAATGGAGCGCGATCCGGGCCGAGCTGCGCACCAAGGGCGTGCTGCTCGGGGCGATGACGGTGGCCACTCGCCTGCCGCGGACCTTCGAGTCGTCGGACCTCGAGTTCGTCGCCGCCGTCGCGGACCAGATCGCCGTCGCCCTCGACCGGGCGCGCCAGCACACCAAGGAGGCGCGCACCGACTACCTGACGGGTCTGGCCAACCGGCCCGAGTTCGAACGGGCGATCGACCGCGCGGTCGCGTCCGCCGAGCGCCACAAGCGCCGGCTGGCGCTGATGATGATCGACCTCGACAACCTGAAGGACATCAACGACACGTACGGCCACCACGTCGGCGACGAGGCGATCCGCGCCCTGGCAGCCGAGCTGCAGCGCGCCGTCCGCGCCACCGACACCTGCGGCCGGCTCGGCGGCGACGAGTTCGGCGTGGCGATGCCGGACGCCGACGAGCGCGACGCCCGCGAGGTCGGCGTCCGCGTCCGCGAGGCGCTCGAGCACCTGAACCGGACGAACAAGGTGCTGGTGCCCGTGGAGTTCAGCATCGGCATCACGGCCTGGCGGCAGGGCCTCGACTGGCAGGCGATGTACCAGGCCGCCGACAAGGCGCTGTACGTGGACAAGCGGCGGCGGCACGCGGCCAAGAAGAGGCTTGAGGCCCGAGAGAAGACTCCAGCCTCCTGAAGGATCGGTCCTTCCCGCGTCGTTCTTCGCCCGAGACACGACCGAGGTCGCGCGCGACCTTCTCGACAAGGTGCTAGTCCGCGAGGTCGACGGGCAGATCCTCTGGGGACGCCTGGTCGAGGTCGAGGCCTACCTGGGTCCCGAAGACCTCGCCGCCCACTCCAGGGGCGGCCGGCGCACGGCGCGCACCGAGGTCATGTACGGGTTGCCCGGCCATGCCTACGTCTACTTCACGTACGGCATGCACTGGTGCCTCAACTTCGTCACCCGCGAGGCGGACGTGCCGCAGGCCGTGCTCGTCCGTGCGCTCGAGCCCGGTCCGGGCGTCGGACGGTGCGGCGGACCTGGGCTGGTCACGCGCGCGCTGGGCATCGACGGTGCGCTGAACGGCGCGCCCCTGGCGCCGCCCGACCTCTATGTCGTCGACGACTGCGCGCCGAAGAGGCGTGTCTTTGTCACGGCGCGCATCGGCGTGCAGGGCACGGGTCGCTGGGAGAAGCGGCTACTTCGCTACGTGGTCGACTCGCCCAACCTGTCGAGACCTCTACGGCCAGCGGCCCGGCGAGGGGGCTAGTCGCTTCGCCGACTCCCAGTCGGCGCGGATGGGCGCGAACACGTCGAGGACGGTGCAGCCATCGGGCCCAACGACCACATGGTGCGGCACGTGGCTGGGGATCGAGTACGTGTCGCCCGGGCCAAGCTCGCGCGACTCAGCGCCGACGTGAAAGGTGAGCGACCCGGTGATGATGAACCCGAGCTGCTCGTTCTCGTGGTGGTGCTCGGGCATGACGAGATTGGGATCGAGGTCGACCACCGCCATCGTCATCCGCTCGCCGTTGACGGCCCTCGCGGTGATGCCGTCGAGGAGCACGTGCGGCCTGACCTCGCTCAGCGCCCGGAAGGTGTTACTCAACTTCTCTGTCAATGATCGTGGCGGTGCCAAGTCCGCCGCCACAACACATCGTCTCCAGCCCGTACCGGCCGTCGCGCCGCTCCAGCTCATGGAGCAGTCGCGTCATGAGGATCGCGCCCGACGCGCCCAGGGGATGGCCCATCGCGATCGCGCCGCCGTTGACGTTGGTCTTCGTCAGGTCCGCGCCCGTCTCCTTCTGCCACGCAAGCACGACCGAGGCGAACGCCTCGTTGACCTCGAAGACGTCGATGCTGTCCAGGTCGAGGCCGGCGCGCTTGAGCACCGCCGCCGTGCCCGGGATGGGGCCTTCGAGCATCAGCACCGGGTCGGTGCCGACCACCGCCATGGCGCGGATGCGCGCCCTCGGCCGGAGGCCCAGCTCCTTTGCCTTCTCGAGGGACATCAGGAGCACCGCCGCGGCGCCGTCCGAGATCTGGCTCGAGTTGCCCGCCGTGATCGAGTGCTCCGGATTGAACGCGGGCTGGAGGGCGGACGTCGCCTCGTAGCTGGCGTTGGCGCGGATGCCCTCGTCGCGCGCGAAGACCTCGGGCTGGCCGTTGGAGACGTCGACCGGCATGATCTGCGAGCGGAAGTAGCCCTTCTCGGTCGCCTCGGCCGCGCGGTGGTGGCTCTCGACGCTGAACTCGTCCATCGCCTTGCGCGAGATGCCGTACTTGCGGGCCATCAGCTCCGCCGAGATTCCCTGCGGGACGAGGTCGTAGAGCTCCAGCAGCTCGGGCGGGAACGGAGTGCCCGGCTGGACGGCGTTCGAGCCCATCGGCACGCGGGTCATCGACTCCACGCCGCCCGCGATCGTGATGTCGCACACGCCCGACTGGATGAGGTTGGCGGCGAAGTGCAGCGCCTGCTGGCTCGACCCGCACTGGCGGTCGACCGTGGTCGCCGGCGTCGTCACGGGGAAGCCCGCGGTCAGCCACGCGTTGCGGCCGACGTTGAGACTCTGCTCGCCCACCTGGCTCACGCAGCCGAAGACGACGTCGTCCACCTGGCCGGGCTCGATGCCCGCACGGCGGACTACTTCTTTGAGGATGAGCGAGCCGAGGACGACGGGATGGACGTCCTTGAGCTTGCCGTTGCGACGTGCGAGCGGTGTGCGGACTGCTTCGACGATGACGGCTTCACGCATCGTTGTGGATCCCTCCTCTAACGAGTTTCATGTCTCTGTGTCAAGCCACCATCATTTGCCTGGCGGTTCGATTTTTTTCATTGTTGACGTGCTCTTAGGCGCCTGTTAACTTTCGCGACGCCCCAAGCGGCTGAGTACGGTAAACCTGAGGATACCGAACGTCGAGTAGGTGGAAGGTCCGGGGCAACCCGGGATGGAAACCGAAAAACGCATAGGGGACTTCAGGGTAAACAGGAAGGTCT
>JBKPCW010000163.1:0-8018 GCA_046727555.1 Candidatus Dormiibacterota bacterium
GAGCTGGCGCGGCGCACGGGGCAGGTCAGCGACCTCGGCAAGTTCCTCGACCCGCTGGCCGACAAGCTGTTCGTGCTGGCGGTGTTGATCGTGCTGGTCCAGGCCGGCCTGGTCGCGGCGTGGGTCGTGGTGGTGATCTTCTCGCGCGAGCTGATCATCACCATCCTGCGGTCGGTCGGCGCGGGCCAGGGCCAAGTGATCGCGGCGGCGCCGCTGGGCAAGACCAAGACCGTCACGCAGATGAGCGCCGTCACCCTGCTCATCCTCCAGCGGCCCTATCCAGCCGTCGTCCCAGTCGCCGAGGTGGCGGTGGCGATCGCGGTGGTCTTCACGCTCTGGAGCGGCCTCGACTACCTGTGGCGATTCCGCTACCTGATCGGTCCGTTCGACACCGGGCGCGTCCGCGCCGGCGCCAGCGGCGGCGCGCCCGAGGCCTCCCCGGCCGAGGTCGCGGAGGTCCTGGCCGGAACCGGCATGACGGTCGCCGTGGCCGAGTCGATCACGGGCGGCATGATCGGGTCCTTGATCACCGAGCAGCCTGGAAGCTCGGCCTATTTCACTGGCGGCGTGATCGCCTACTCCAACGATGTCAAGCGCCAGCAGCTCGGCGTCCCCGGCGCGCTGCTCGAGTCCTTCGGCGCGGTCAGCCGGGAGGTGGGGGAGGCGATGGCGCAAGGCGTGCGCTCTCGGCTCGGCACCAGCCTGGGCGTCGGCGTGACGGGGATCGCCGGCCCCGGCGCGGATGGGACGAGCAAGCCGGTGGGCCTGACGTACATCGCCGTCGCGTCAGATCGGCACGTCGCTTCACGCGAGTTCAAGTTCGAGGGCGACCGGGCATCCATCCGTCGCCAGGCGGCGGCCGAGGCTCTGCGCATGCTGATCGCCGAGGTTCGTGGAGTGCGCAAGACTTGACAGCGAACACCCGTTCGTATATGGTCTTAACAACCTGCATTGCTCCAGCAACCACGCCCAGGGAAACTTGCCGAAACGCTCCAGGAGGCATCTAGCAAGAAATTGGAAAAGGACAAAGCACTCGACTCGGCGGTTTCCCAGATCACCAAGAGCTACGGCAAGGGCGCGATCATGCGCCTCGGCGAGCACGTCGCCCAGCGGGGTGAGGTGACGGTGATCTCGACCGGCGCGCTTCCGCTCGACCTCGCGCTGGGAGTGGGGGGCATCCCGCGAGGACGCGTGACCGAGATCTACGGTCCGGAGTCGGCGGGCAAGACCACACTGGCGCTGCACGTCATCGCCGAGGCCCAGAAGGCGGGCGGTGTCGCCGCGTTCGTCGACGCCGAGCACGCGCTGGATCCTCTGTACGCGTCGCGGATCGGCGTGAAGATCGACGACCTGCTCATCAGCCAGCCCGACACAGGCGAGCAGGCGCTGGAGATCGTCGAGGTCCTCGTGCGTTCCAACGCGGTCGACGTCATCGTCATCGACTCCGTCGCCGCCCTGGTGCCGAAGGCAGAGATCGAAGGCGAGATGGGAGACGCGCACGTCGGCCTGCAGGCGCGCCTGATGTCGCAGGCCCTACGCAAGCTCACGGCGGCGATCTCCAAGTCGAACTGCTCCGTGATCTTCCTGAACCAGCTGCGCGAGAAGGTGGGGATCATGTTCGGCAACCCGGAAACCCAGCCGGGCGGCCGCGCCTTGAAGTTCTACTCGTCCGTTCGTCTGGACATCCGCAAGGTCGAGGTCATCAAGAACGGCCTCGACTCGGTCGGCGCCCGGGTGAAGGTCAAGGTGGTGAAGAACAAGGTCGCGCCGCCGTTCCGCTCGGCCGAGTTCGACATCCTCTTCAACGAGGGCATCTCGCGCGAGGGCTCGCTCATCGACGCCGCCGTCGAGCACGGGATCTTCGAGAAGAGCGGCACGTGGATGTCGTACGGCGAGCAGCGCCTCGGCCAGGGCCGGGAGAACGTGCGCAACTACCTGCGCGAGAACCCGAGCCTGGCGGGCGAGATCGAGGCCAAGGTCCGGGAGAAGGCGGCGGCAGGCAACGCCGCCCCTCTCAAGGTGGCCGGACCCGTACGGGCTCCCGCTGGTGCGCCGGAGGAGTTCTAGAGCCACCCGGCCGAAGCCGGCGGTCACCGCGTACGAGGCCGGCATCCGCTTGCTGGCCCGCCGCGCGCATTCGCGGATGGAGCTGAGGCGGAAGCTCGGCCGGCGCGGCTACGACGAGGCGGAGGTTGACGCCGTGGTGCGTCGGCTGACCGAGAGCGGCTACCTGGACGACTCCGCGTTTGCCGCCGGCCACGTCCGGCGCCGGTCGCCGTCGCGGGGTCCGCTGGCCCTGGCGGCGGAGCTGGCGGCCAGGGGCATCGACCGGCGGCTCTCAGATGCCGCCGTGGCGGGCTTCGACCGTGCGGCCCAGTTGGCGGCGGCAACCCGGCTGGCGGGGCGCCTGGCCGGCTCCAGACGGCCGGCAGGCTACCGTGAGTTGGTTGCTTCGGTGGGGGCGAAGCTGCTTCGCCGCGGCTTCTCGCAGGGGGTCGCCCGGGAGGCATGCCGGGCGGTCTGGACGGGGACGGCAGGCAGCGCCGAACCCTAAAATCAGGGGCACACGAGCCCACCGGGTGGGCTCGTAAGTCATAGAGCCAACCCGAGGCGGGATCCCCAGCCGGATCCTGCCATGGTCACGCACTTTGACAATCGAATTACGAGGTGCTTGTCATGCCTGTCTACGTCTACGTATTGCTACTGGTAGTGGCGGCGGCAGCACTCGCCGGCGGCTTTGGGGCGGCATACCTGATGCTCCAGCGCCGGCAGAGCAACGGCAGCCATCTGCTCGAGGCGAAAGCCCAGCAGGCGCTCCTCGAGGCCGAGACGAAGGCCAAAGAGAAGCTGCTCGAGGCCAAAGAGGACGCCGTCAAGGTCCGCACCGCCGCGGAGCAGGAAGCAAGGGAGTACCGGGCGCAGTCGCAGCAGATCGAGAAGCGGCTGCTCCAGAAGGAGGAGAACCTCGACCGCAAGGGCGAGGACGTGAACCGGCGCGAGCGCGAGCTGGCGAACCAGCAGAAATCGCTCGACGACATCAAGGCGAAGCTCGAGGAAAGCTACCGCGAGCAGGAGAGAGAGCTTCAGCGCGTCGCCAACATGACGCGCCAGGAAGCTCAGGGCATCCTGATGGCACAGGTCGAGCAGGACCTGCGCAACGAGGTTGCGCGCAAGGTCCGAGAGGCCGAGCTGTCGGCCCGCGACGAAAGCGAGCGTCGGGCTCGGGAGATCGTCACCGAGTCGATCCAGCGCATCGCCGCCGACCAGACCGCCGAGATCTCCGTCTCCGTGCTTCCCCTACCGACCGACGAGTTGAAGGGCCGCATCATCGGCAAGGAGGGACGCAACATCCGGGCCCTCCAGCAGGCCACCGGGATCGACCTCATCGTCGACGACACCCCGGAGGCCGTCATCATCAGCGGCTTCGACCCCGTCCGCCGTGAGGTGGCAAGGGTCGCGCTGAACAAGCTCATCGTGGATGGACGCATTCACCCGGCGCGCATCGAGGAGATCGTCGCCAAGTCCCGCCAGGAGGTCCTGCAGAGGGTCAAAGAGGAGGGCGAGGCGGCGGTCCTGGAGCTCGGCCTCCAGGGGCTGCACCCCGAGGTCGTGCGCCACCTCGGCATCCTGCGCTTCCGGACGAGCTACGGCCAGCAGGTGCTGAACCACTCCAAGGAGGTTGCCCACCTCGCCGCCATGATGGCGGCCGAGATCGGGGCCGACGTCCGCATCGCCAAGCTGTCAGGTCTGCTGCACGACATCGGCAAGGCCATCGACCACGAGGTCGAGGGCTCGCACGCCGTGATCGGCGCCGACCTGCTGCAGCGGCACCAGGTCCCCGCGGCGGTCGTCCACGCGGTGCGCGCGCACCACTACGACGAGGAGCCGCACACGATCGAAGCGCTTCTCTTGATCGCCGCCGACGCCATCTCCGCCGCGCGCCCCGGGGCGCGCAGGGAGTCGCTCGAGGCCTACGTCAAGCGGCTCGAAAAGCTCGAGGAGATCGCCAACTCCTTCCAGGGAGTGCAGCAGTCCTACGCCATCCAGGCGGGCCGCGAGGTCCGGATCCTGGTCAAGCCGGAGCAGATCGACGACACGGCTGCCCAGCTCATGGCGCGGGACATAGCCAAGCGGATCGAGTCCGAGCTGAGCTTCCCCGGCCAGATCCGCGTCACCGTGGTGCGCGAGACGAGGGCGGTGGAGTACGCGAAGTAAGACAACAAAGGGAGTCCGGCCTACCGGGCTCCCTTTTTGTTTTCCACGAGAATCGTGCCATGCCCGGGGACGAGCTGAAGATCCTGTTTGTCGCGGACGTGGTGGGCCATCCCGGCCGCGAAGCGGTCAAGGCAATCCTGCCGGCCCTCAAGCGAGAGCTGCGGCCGCACCTGACCGTGCTGAACGGCGAGAACGCGGCGGGCGGCTTCGGCCTGACCGCCAAGATCGCGGCCGAGCTGAAGGGCGCCGGCGCCGATGTGATCACCAGCGGCAACCACGTCTTCGCCCAGAAGGAATTCGTGGGCGAGCTCCCGAGCCTGCAGAACGTCCTCCGGCCCGCGAACTATCCCCCGGCGGCGCCTGGCCAGGGCTGGTGCGTCACCGACGCCGCGGGGCACAAGGTCCTGGTCATGAACCTCATGGGCCGGATCTTCCTCGACTCCCTGGATGACCCGTTCCGCGCCGCCGATCAGATCCTGGCCGAGCACCCCGACGTCAACGTCGTCTTCTGCGACATGCACGCCGAGGCGACCTCGGAGAAGACGGCCATGGGTTGGTACCTCGACGGCCGGGTGAGCGCCGTCGTAGGCACCCACACCCACATCCCGACCGCCGACGCCAGGGTCCTGCCCGGCGGTACGGCCTACGTGACCGACGTGGGTATGGTCGGGCCACGCGACGGCTGCATCGGGATGGACAGACAGGTGGTGATCCAGCGGTTCCTGACCGGGGTTCCGAACCGGTTCGTCGTGGCGTCTGGGCCGGTGACATTCAATTCGGTTCTGGTTACCATTAACCCTTCCAGCGGCCGGGCTACATCGATCCAGCGAATCGACCGTGAACAGGTTTGAAGGGGTTCCAGCAATGTCAGCGGAGCGCGTTCCAGTAGAGGTGCTCAAGGTTTCGGCCACCTCAAAGCCGGTCGCCGTCGCGGGCGCGATCGCGGGCGTCATCCGGAGCAAGGGCCGCGTCGAGGTGCAGGCGATCGGCGCCGGCGCCATCAACCAGGCGGTCAAGGCGATCGCCATCTCGCGGGGCTACGTGGCGCCCGGCGGGCTCGACCTGGTTTGCATCCCGGCCTTCATCGACATCTCGATCGACGGCGAGGAACGCACTGGAATCCGGCTGTTGGTGGAGAGCAGGTAACGGCGGGTCAGACCCGGTCTTTCCACATCTGGACCATCGGATGCCAGATGAACGCGGCCGACTCGGAGAGCCTCGCCCGGCGCTTGCTCGCCGCGGGCTATGTCGAGGACTCGCTGGAGCGTGCCGACGTCGCCATTCTCAACAGCTGCGTGGTGCGCCAGGCGTCGGAGGATCGCGTGTACTCCAAGCTCCACGAGCTGCGCGAGTGGAAGACGCCGGAGCGCACGATCGCCGTGACCGGGTGCATCGTCGCCAAGGAAGGCGACGTCCTGCGGCGGCGCTTTCCGCACCTGGACGCGATCCTGCCGATCGGCGATTACGAGCCTTTCATCGCCGCGCTGGAGGCGCGCTACGACTATTCCGAGGGCGAAGCGCTTCCGCATGCGGGTCGCACAGGGATCAGCCATTTCGTCCGCGTCATCCAGGGGTGCGATCACAACTGCACGTTTTGCATCGTCCCGCGCGTGCGCGGCCGGGAGAAGCACGTACCGCTCTCCGCCGTCGTCTCCGAGTGCCGCCAGGCGGTCGCCGACGGTGCACGCGAGGTCGTGCTCCTCGGACAGAACGTCGACGACTACCACGATCCTGACGGGCGGGGCGGGCTGGCTGTTCTGGTGCGGGAGGTGGAGCGCATCCCCGGGCTGCGTCGCCTGCGCTTCATGACGTCGCATCCGCAAGACCTGGAGCCCGAGCTGCTCGACGTCATGGCGGCCAGCGACGTCGTGTGCCGTGAGCTGCAGCTGCCGGTGCAGTCGGGCGACGACACCGTCCTCAAGCGCATGGCGCGCGGCTACCAGACGCGCCACTACCGGGCGATCATCGAAAACGCGCGCCGGTTGATGCCGGACATCGGTCTGGCGACCGACGTCATCGTCGGGTTCCCGGGCGAGACCGAGGCGGCCTACTTGAACACGCGGAGGCTCGTGGAGGAGATCGAGTTCGACGTCGTCCACATCGCGATGTACTCGCCGCGACCTGGCACGTTCGCGGCGACCAGGATGGAGGACGACGTGCCGCACGACGAGAAGCTGCGCCGGCTCAACGACCTGCTCGCGCTGTCGCGCGAGATCGCGGCGCGAAAGACGGCGCGATGGGTGGGTAGGGACGTCGAGGTCCTGGTCGAGGGCCGCGATGAGCTCGGCCGTCCGTTCGGGCGGATTCGTCAGGGCAAGCGCGGCGTCGTGTTGAGGGGCGGTGACATCAAGCCAGGCGACGTCGTCGACATGCGCGTGATGCAGTCGACGGCGGCGCAGCTCATAGGCCTGCCCGCGGCGTGACCATCCCCGCCACTCCGGTCATGCGGCAGTACCGGGAGGCGAGAGAGAAGCACCCCGACGGAATCATCCTCTTCAGGCTCGGCGACTTCTACGAGATCTTCTTCGACGACGCCAAGCTGGCCGCGCCCATCATGGGTGTGCAGCTGACGTCACGCCCCTTGGGCAAGACCGGCCGCGCGCCGATGTGCGGCGTCCCCCACCACGCGTGGCAGACGTACGTCGGCAAGCTGCTGCGCGCAGGCCACAAGGTCGTGATCTGCGACCAGGTCGAGGCCGCGAGCAAAAACAGGATCGTGAGACGCGACGTCACGCGTGTACTGACGCCCGGCACCGTGGTCGAGGACGCCTACCTCGAGCCGACGCGCTCCAACTACCTCGTCGCCGCGTGGACGCGTGGACTGGAGGCGGGGCTCGCCGCGTGCGAGCTCTCGACCGGCGAGATGCTGCTGTGCCAGCTGCCGAAGGAGCGGCTCCAGTCCGAGCTCGAGCGCCTGGCGCCCGCCGAGCTGCTGACCCCGCCCGAGGTCGAGGAGTACCGCTTCGACCCGGTACGTGGACAGCAGCGGCTGAAGGACATGCTGGGCGTCGCGTTCCCCGCCTCGGTCGGCGCCTCGGACGCGCCGCTCGCCGTGGGCGCTGCCGGGGTCGTGCTCGACTACCTGCGGCAGAACCAGACGCGCATCACGCCCGGCTCGCTCAGCGTCCGCACCTATTCACCCGACGCGACCATGCCGCTCGACGCCGCCACCGTGCGCAACCTGGAGCTGCCGGCACTGGTGACGCTGGTCGACCGCACGTGCACGCCCATCGGGGCACGCCAGCTGCGCGCATGGCTCAGCGCCCCGCTGCGCGAGGCCGAATCGATCGAGCTGCGGCTGGCCGCCGTCGACGAGCTGGTAGGCGCCCCCGACCTGCGCGACCGCATGCAAGGCGTGCTCAAACCGGTCGGCGACCTGGAGCGGCTCGTGACGCGCGCGGCGCACGGCCACTCCAGCGCGCGGGAGCTGGTCGCGCTGCGACGGTCACTCGAAGCCATTCCCGGCGCGCAGGACGTGCTGGGGGCGTGCGAGGCGCTCGTGACCCGCCAGCTGGCCGGCGACGTCAACTCGTCGCCCGAGCTGGCGGACCTTCTGGCCCGAGCCCTGGTCGAAGACAGGCGCGACGAGGTCATCCGGCACGGCTTTGACCCGCAGCTCGACGAGATCCGCGACGGCTCCCGGGGTGCGCGCGACTGGATCGCCAGGCTCGAAGCTACGGAACGAAAGCGGAGCGGTATCAAATCGCTCAAGGTCGGGTTCAACAGGGTGTTCGGCTACTACATCGAGGTCAGCCACGCGAATACCGCGAAGTTGCCCGACGACTATGTGCGCAAGCAGACGC
>JBKPCW010000164.1:0-7666 GCA_046727555.1 Candidatus Dormiibacterota bacterium
ACGCCCACCTCTGGCGGAATGTCGAGCTCGAGCTCGGTGTCGATGCCCCCCGCGGCCAGCATCGAGATCCGATCCCGGATCGATTGGGCGAGACCGTCGGGGTTGTCCAGGGTCAACGGCCGCGCCTCGAACATCAAGCGCCGCAAGGCGGCTTCCGTCTGCTCGAGCAGGCCCTGCAACTTCTTCAGTGATGCGCCAAACCTGCCCGTCATGGAGAGCCGGCTGACCTCCAGCTCGGCCGCGGTCAGCCTTTGCAGGCTGTCATCGTGCAGCTCGCTGGCGAAACGCTTGCGCTCCTTCTCGACGGCGGTAGTCATGTTCTTGAGCAGCAGCTGCCGGGCGCCGTCGACCTTGGTCAGCCGCTCGACCGACTTCCGCAGGTCGTCCTGCGTCTGCCACAGCTGAGTCACGAGGCCGGCGGCGAGCCCCGCCTTCTGCAGCGCCCAGGCGTCCTCGCGCGAGAAGCCCCCCGGCCGGGACGAGTCGTATGCGGCCACCAGGCCCAGGCGCTCTTCGCCGGCGCGCCACGGCACGCTGATGGCGCTGGATGCGCCCAGGATCTCGAGCACGTACGCATGCTCCGGGGGCTCGTCCGTCCTGCTGGCGCGAAAGATGAGGTCGTCGAAAACGACGCGGCTCGCGAGATTGTCGCCTCCCGGCTCGCACCGGGTCGGCTTCAGCCTGGCGAGGATCGGCCCATCGATGTGGTAACCCCCGGGGACGGGTGAGAGCATGTGGTCCTCGCCAAGGCGCCAGAACAGGACGCGTTTGGCGCCGACCAGCTCGCCGATCGTCCCGGCCAGCCGCCGGTAGAAGGCGTCGAGGTTCTGGCCCTGGACCGCGTGGGAGGAGACCAGCTCCAGCACCTCCACCGCCTGCCGGTGGGCCCGCTCCAAGCGCTCGATGCTCCCTCTCGGCTCGTCGGCCGGGTCGGCGGCGGCCAGCGCAAGCGAGACGTGGGCGGCGAAAACCTCGAGTGCGGTGCGCTCGTTGTCGCTGTAGTCGGAAGGCCGGCCGACGCCGATCGTGCCCAGGTCCTCGCCGTGCGCGTGAAGCCGGGCGGCGATCGCGGCGCCTCGCCCTGGCTCGGGTCCTGCGCTGAATCGCCGGCCGTCCCACGCCACGACGGCGCTGGTCGATTGCGTCATTCGGAGGGCTGCTTCCGCCCCCCTCTGCGCGATCTCGCCCGGTTCGTGCGCCTCGTCGAGCTCCCTCGTGGCGGCGAAAAGCGCGTCGAGCAGACCGCGAAGCGCAGCATCGAAAGGACTGGCCGTCGCCAAACCGCTTCACTTCCCCCTGTCGCGGAGTTAACAAATCTTCACGGACGGCCCGCAGTTGCGCGGCAGACCGACATTATGATCACCCAGGGTGGCATCGGGAGTGTGCTAAGGGGGCCCGAGATGTTGATCGGCGCCGAGCTCGGGAGGCTCTTCTGGTTTCCGGGCTATGACGGCTTCGCCCCCGACCGTCCGCCCCTGCCCGCAGGGTTTCCCTTCCGGCTGCGGGAGGGACACAGCCCGAACCTCCACGTCCTGATGGTCGAGGACGACCCCGCGATCGCAGAGATGTACCGCGTCCAGTTCGAGCACGACGGCTACCGGGTCACCGTGGCGACGACCGGCGAGCTTGCCTTCACCAGCCTGTCCGACACCGAGCCGGACCTGGTTCTGCTCGACCTGCTGCTGCCCGACCGCAGCGGTTTCGAGGTCCTTGCGGGCCTCAACGAGCGGTTCCCAAACCACCCGCCGGTGGTCATCCTGTCGAACTACGGCGAGCCGTCCATGATGGAACGCGGCCGTTCGCTGGGCGCGGTCGAGTATCTGGTCAAGTCGCGGGTCACCCCGGCCGACATCTCGGAGCAGATCCCGACGTGGGTCGAGCAGGGGCGGAGGGGCGGTCGGAAGGAGTCTTGACCCAGGCCGCGACGATCGCCCAGGACCTGACCGCGATCGCCTTCGTCGCCCTCGGGGCGGCGATCGGATATGAGTGGTACCGCGGCCGCACCCGGACGCAGGGGAAGCTCGCGCTGGCCCTCATCGCGCTGGCGGTCGTCGCCGGGCTGGGCCGGGTTCCCAATCCTCCACTGGCCCTGTCCATCGTCAACCTGGCCCTCTTCATGCTGTCCGGGTTTTTCGTTCTGCTCTTCCGCGCGGAGTTCATACCCATGGGTCGAAGGACGCTGGTCGGCGCCTACGCCCTGCTGGTGCTGAGCATCGCAATCGGTGTGGCGGACACCGTTTTCTTCCGCAACTCGACGTCGGCGCCCGCCGAGGTGTTGAGCCTTGTGCTGGTCGGCATCTGGGGACTGTTCGTGGGCGAGCCGATCGTTCGCTTCTGGCTGGCGAGCAACCGGCTTCCCGCGGTCCAGAGGGCGCGCATGCGGTTTCTCAGCTTCGGCTTCGGCCTGCTGGTCGCGATCCTGTTGGTCGCGGTCATCGGCGGCGATGCGGTGCGGAGCCCGGCGGCGACGCTCGTCATCCAGCTGGTCGCGCTGCTCTTCGTGCCGGCGGTCTACGTGAGCTTCGCGCCTCCGGCGCTGCTCCGGCGCATCTGGAGGCTGGCCGAGGAGCGTGACATTCGCAACGCGCTCGAGGACCTCCTGGTCTTCAGTCCGAACCGGCAGGTCATGGCCGAGCGCGCGGCCTACTGGGGCGCACGGATGATGGGAGCGACGGCGGGGTTCGTCACGGACGCCGAGGGGAATCTACTCGCCACCACCGGCATCGATGAGCAGCACGCCGCGGAGCTGGCCGCAAGGCCGGGCAATTCCGTCATCGCCGTGCCGCTGCGCCTGACCGAGGGAGAAGGAAGCATGGCCGTGGTCGCGGGACCGTTCACGCCGGTATTCGGGTCCGACGAGGTCTCGCAGCTCCGCGGATACGCGAACGCGGTTGCGGCTGGGATCGAACGCGCTCGAGTCACGGAGCGCATGGCCGCGCTGGAGAGCAACAAGACCCAGTTCCTGAACCTGGCCTCTCATGAGCTGCGCGGCCCCTTGACGGTGATCCGCGGCTACGTGTCGATGCTCGACACCGGGATGCTCGGGCAGCTCAACGAGCGCGGCCTGAAGGCCGCGTCGGTGATGAACGCCAAGGTCTCGGAGATGAACGAGATGCTCGAGGAGATGATCGAGGCCGCCCGACTGGAGGAGGGCGGGGTGACGATCCACGCCGTCGAGGCGGACCTGCGCGAGCTCGTCCGCGGCGCGGCCGAGGCCGTGGCGCCGCTGCTCGAGCCGAAGCACCGGCTCGAGCTGGACCTCCCCGATCGCCGTGTCCGGGTCAAAGTCGATCCCGACCGCACGCAGACGATCGTGGCCAACCTGCTCAGCAACGCAATCAAGTACTCGCCTGACGGCGGCGCGATCACCTGCCTGGTCCGAGCCCGCGCCGGCATCGCGCGCGTGGAGGTGACGGACGAGGGGATCGGCATCCCGCGAGAAAGCATGCCCGTTCTGTTCACGCGCTTCGGCCGGGTGATCACGCCCCAGACCGAGCACCTCAAGGGCACCGGGCTCGGGCTCTTCCTCGCCCGCCAGCTCGCGCGCCTGCAGGGCGGCGACATCACCGTCGCCTCGGTGCAGGGCGAGGGCAGCACCTTCACCTTGCAGCTGCCCCTCGCCACCACCACGCCGGCGCCCTCGTCACAGGACGGCTTGCGGGAAGGTGCCGTCAGCGCTCCAAGGTCGGTCGCCCCAACCGATTAGTTTTGGTCTGTCGTCCGGTCTAAGGTTCAGAAGGGTCCGTCTTTGTCAGCAGAGGAGAAGCAATGAGCGGAGTACGCGTTCTCGTGGGTACGCGCAAGGGCGCGTTCATCCTGACGTCCGACGGCGGCCGCAAGAAGTGGAAGGTCGAGGGGCCGCACTTCGCGGGCTGGGAGATCTACCACCTGAAGGGCTCCCCGGCGGACCCCGACCGGCTCTACGCCTCGCAGTCCAGCTCCTGGTTCGGCCAGGTCCTGCAGCGCTCGAGCGACGGCGGCAAGACCTGGGAGACGGTGGGCAACCAGTTCCAGTACGAAGGCACGCCGGGAACGCACCAGTGGTACGACGGCTCCCCGCACCCGTGGGAGTTCAAGCGCGTGTGGCACCTCGAGCCGTCGCTGGACGACCCCGACAGGGTGTACGCGGGCGTCGAGGACGCCGCCCTGTTCGAGACGACCGACGGTGGCAAGAGCTGGGCCGAGCTGCCCGGCCTGCGCAACTACTCCACCGCGTCGACCTGGGCGCCGGGCGCGGGCGGGCTGTGCCTGCACACGATCGTGCTCGACCCCAAGAACCACGGCAGGATGTACATCGCGATCTCGGCCGCCGGCGTCTTCCGCTCCGAGGACGGGGGCAAGACCTGGCTGCAGCGCAACCTGGGCCTGCACTCGAACACCATCCCCGACCCCGATGCGGAGTCGGGTCACTGCGTGCACCGCATCGCCATGCACCCCTCGCGTCCGAACACGCTCTTCATGCAGAAGCACTGGGACGTCATGCGGACCGACGATTGCGCCGACAGCTGGCGCGAGATCAGCGGCAACCTGCCGACCGACTTCGGCTTCGTCATCGACGTCAACGCCAACGAGCCGGACACGATCTACACCATCCCGATCACCAGCGACTCCCACCATTTCGTGCCCGAGGGCAAGCTGCGCGTCTACCGCAGCAAGACCGGAGGCGATGACTGGGAGGCGCTGACCAAAGGCCTGCCGCAGGAGAACTGCTACGTCAACGTGCTGCGCGACGCGATGGACGTCGACCGGCTCGACCCGTCCGGCGTCTACTTCGGCACGAGCGGCGGCCAGGTCTACGCGTCGCCCGACGGCGGCGACACATGGAGCGCGATCGTGCGCGACCTGCCGGCGGTGCTGTCGGTGGAAGTCCAGACGCTGAAGTGATCCAGGTCGTCCTGCCGAGGAACCTCCAGATCCTCGCGGGCGTCGGGCGCGTGGTCGAGGTCGAGGTGTCCGGCCCGGCCACGCAGCGCTCGGTCCTCGACGCCCTCGAGGCCGGGCACCCCGCGCTGCTGGGCACGATGCGCGACCACGTGACGAAGAAGCGCCGGCCGATGATCCGGTTCTTCGGTTGCGAGGAGGACCTGTCAGACGAGTCCCCGGATGCACCGCTTCCCGAAGAGGTCGCGTCCGGCAAGGAGCCCTTCCTCATCATCGGCGCGATCGCAGGCGGCTTACGCTAGCGGCGGGGTAGGCGATTGGACGACAGGCGCAGGGAAGGATGGCGCTGGCGCCGAGGAGGCTGCAATGGCGGCTGCAGCGGCGGCTGCGCGAGCATCATCGTCGTCCTGACCGCCGGCCTGATCCTCACCCTCTTCAACGTCGCGATCGGCATCGGCGTCTCGGTCCGGGTGCCCTTCACCTCGAGCACCAACGTCACGCTGGCGGGCTCCGTCGGCAAGAAAGAGAAGGCGCCGGAGGCGCTGCCCCCTTACGTGCGCGGCAAGCTCGGCGGCAACCAGAACTTCATCAACGGGTCACAGACGCTGACGATCTGGGTCGCCGAGGGGACAGTCATCTTCGTCGCCGGCCAGCAGGAAGGCGCGCCGCTCATCGACCTGCACCTCGAGGCGCGATAACCCGCTAGGTGTAGCCCGGCCGCAGGGGGACGGGCCAGACCTGGTTGGTGTGGATCACGTAGCGTTGCGTCGCGAACGCTCCGGCCCACAGCGGCCAGCACGTGGTCAGCGTGAGGTGGTAGCCGTCCTGGTCCGTGACCAGCGCAGTCCGATTGTCGGGGTTGACGATCTCCGCGTCCGTGACGCGGTAGCGGTAAAGCCCGTAGCGGGTCTCCAGGTCGATCTCGTCGCCCTTCACGAGCCGCGGAAAGTTGATCCAGTACACGTTGTGCGCGGCGACGCCGACGGTGCCGGGGTCTCCGGGCCAGCGCGTGGTGGGGTAGTGGCCAGGGCCCGAGTACAGGACGTCGCTGTCCACTCCTTCCCGGATGGCGGCGAAGTACTCGAGCTTGGGAATGCGGATGGCGAAGTCAACGCCGTCGACCGGCCGCTTCATGTTCGGGTCGACCTGTTGGGGCGTAGCCTGTCGGGCGGCGGCCTCCCACCGCCAGTGCTGGTTCAGGTCCTGCTGCTCGGCCTGGCCCTTCCACATGCCGTAGCCGAACGTGGCCATGAGCAAGATGCCCACGACCATGCACACGGCCCACAGGGCCGTCATCGGGTGGACCCGATGCGTACGCAACCCACAGATAGAACGCGCAGCCCGGGTGAGGCCCCCTGGGGGCGCTAGGCGACCGGGACGAACCTCCGCCCGCCGCGGTCGTACTTGACCGGTCGGGCGTGGGTGGCGAAACCGCTGCGCGGGAACCACCGCGACAGCGAGGCGATCGCATCGCGCGAGCCCTCGAGCTCGACGAGACCGGTAGCCCGCGCGGCTCTCATCTCGAGCTGGCCGAGGTAGACGCGAACCAGCGTCTCGAGGTCTCCCCGGACCACCACGTCGTCGCCAAAGCCCGGGTCGTTGTAGCAAAGGTCGGGGTCGGGCCGGCGCAGGACCAGCCAGTATGTCCGCCCCAGCTCGTGAAACTCGAAGCGCACGACCTGGCGCCTGGCTGGAAGGCTCTCCGGCGACAGATGGGTGAACACGGCCCACATCAAGACGTCCGGGTCACAGTGCTCGCGCCTCAGCTCGAGCCACTGCTGGCCCCAGACTCCGAGAGCGCGGACCACGGCCGCAAGCTGCGTCCCCGCTGGGGTCAGGTAGTAGGTGTAGCCACGGCCGGCCGGGTTGGGATGGGTCTCCACGATGCCCGCCTTCTCGAGTCTCCGCAGCCTCTCGCCGAGCAGCGTCGGCGAGGCGCCATGGATCCCTTTCAGGATCTCGTTGAAGTGGTGACGGTCGCTCATCAGCTCGCGCACGATCAGCGGCGTCCAGCGTTCGGCGAAGATCTCCGATGCGCGCGCGACGGGGCAGAACTGCCCGTATCCGTCCATGTGGCGATTATGGCCCTCCCCTCCGGCCACACAAGTACAGATTCTGTAGCGCGAGCTCCATAAAACGGACTAGGCGGTGCGGGGAGGTCGGAATAGGCTCCAGCCAAAACACGGACGCAGGTGAAGGGCATGAAGATCAAGAGGGGAATCGCCGCCGTCGTCGTCACTGTCGCGTTCACGGCGGCGATTGCTCCGCCGGCGTTCGCGGCGGGCAGGGTCCATACGAACATGGCCATCGATTGGAACGGGACCATGCTGGCCTCGTTTGCGACCGCGAACCTGGCTCCCGCCGCGGCGAACCGGCTGGCGGGCGTCATCTCGGCCGCCACGTTTGACGCGGTCAACGGGATCGAGCGGGAGTACACGGCGATTCACGTGCAGCCGGCCGGCGATCCGGAGGCGTCGCCCGAAGCGGCGGCGGCGACCGCAACCTACACCGCCCTGCTCTCGGCGTTCCCGGCCCAGAAGCCGGCGCTCGATGCCGCGCTCGCGAGCTCCATCGCGTCTCTCCAGGACGATGACGCAAGCGACCAGTCCGTCGCCCTCGGAGAAGCCTGGGGCGCTTCGGTCGGCGCGCAGATCATGGCCTGGCGCGCCGGTGACGGCTTCAGCGCGACGCCGCCGCCGTATACCTTCCTGACCGCGGCCGGACAGTGGCAGCCGACGCCCGGACCGACCACGGGACCGCCGCGCTTCCGCACCCTCGCCACCAC
>JBKPCW010000165.1:0-6062 GCA_046727555.1 Candidatus Dormiibacterota bacterium
GCGACCGTGCGCGAGCTGCGGTTCACGTTCGCGGTCGAGGCGCGCTTCTACCCGCTGATGCGAGAGTTGGAGGAGACGTACCCGGACGTGTCGGTCGGCTCCTACCCGAACTTCGAAACCAAGGAGCTGGTCATCCGCGTCCTGGGAGCCGACCCGAAGCGCGTGGACGAAGCGCTCGACGTCATCAGGAGGAGAGCACCGGTATGAAGCCACAGGTCATATGCGTGCCCGGCAGCGTCGCACCCGCCGCCCAGCGATATGGACCGCTCCTCGCGGCAGTCGGCGGCGCGGCCGAGCTCCACCTCAAGGACCTCGAGGTCTACCGTGAGGCGCAGCCGCCGGCCGATTACTCGATCGCGGAAGAGGTCGAGGCGATCGAGCGCCTCGCGGACGCCAGAGGGCTGTCGCGCTTCCACCTCGTCGCGTACTCGGGCGGCGGCTTCATCTCCCTCGCCTACGCGGCCACGCACCCACGGCGGGTGATGAGCCTGGCCCTGTTCGAGCCGGCGCGAATCCCGGGCGAGCTGACAGGCGCGGAGCGAGCTTTCTTCTCGAGCCTCGCGTCGAAGCTCCGCGGCCTCCAGGGTTCCGACTTCATGGCCACCTTCATCCGGGAGCAGGTCAAGGCCGGCGTCCAGGTTCCGCCGCCGCCACCGGGTCCGGTGTCACCGGAGATGCAGAAGAGGCCGGCCGGGATCGCGGCCCTGGTCCAGGCCTTCGACGAGTACCCGTTCGACCGCGAGCTTCTGCGCGCCGCGCCGTTCCCCGTCTACTACGGGTACGGCGACCTCTCGCACGAGGAGCAGGCTCTGAAGGCGGGCATCCTTGCCCAGCTGTTCGCGGACTTCCGGGTGCAGAGGTTCAGCGGCGTCCATCACTTCGTGCCGCCCGAGATGATCTACACGCCGGATCACGCCCAGACGTTGCTCGACCACTGGCGGCGCGCCGAGGAGCTAGTTCCCCAGCTTTCGTAGCAGGATTGCCCGCTCGGCGGGGTTCTGGCACAGCTCGAGCGCGCGAGTGCGCGCCTCGCGCGCAAGCCCGGGCTCACCCACCTCCTCCAGCAGCTCGGCGCGGGTCGCGTGGAAGAGGTGGTAGCCGCCGAGGGCGATGGCCAGGTCGTTGACCTCGCCCAGCGCGGCCTGCGGGCCGCGCACGTGGCTGAGCGCGACCGCGCGGTTCAGGCGGACGACCGGCGTGTCCGCGAAGCGCAGCAGCGCGTCGTACAGCGCCACCACCTGCTCCCAGTCCGTCGCCTCCCAGGAGCGGGCTTCGGCATGGACGGCCGCGATCGCCGCCTGCAGCTGGTACGGGCCCGGCCGCCGCAGCAAGGCCGCCGTGTCGAGCGAGCGCACGCCGTCGGCGACCGCGTCCCGGTCCCACAGCGAGCGGTCCTGGTCGGCGAGCAGCACCATCCCGCCGCCGGCGTCGAAGCGCGCCGCCGAACGGGCCAGGTTCAGCTTCATGAGCGCGTAAAGGCCCAGCACCTCGGGCTGGTTGGGCAGCAGCCGGTCGAGCAGGCTCGTGAGCCACAGTGAGTCCTCGGCCAGGTCGCGCCGCATGCCGGCGGCGGTGCCCCGGCTGAGGTAGCCCTCGTTGAACATCAGGTACAGCACGGCGAGCACCGCCTCCAGTCGGGCCGGCAGCTCGTCCGCCTCGGGGACGCGGTACGGGATGTTGGCGGCGACGATCTTGCGCTTGGCCCGCACGATGCGCTGCGCCATCGTGGGCTCGGAGACGAGGAACGCCGCCGCGATCTCCTGGGTGGTGAAGCCGGCCACGGCGCGCAGGGTCAGGGCGACCTGGGCTTCGGGCGCCAGGGCGGGATGGCAGCAGGTGAAGATGAGGCGCAGGCGATCGTCGGCCTCGGATGCCTCAGCCGGCGGCATCGAGCGCTCCAGCAGGACGAGCTTCTCGGCGTAGCGCCTGTCCCGGCGCAAGAGGTCGATCGCCTTCCTGCGGGCGGTGGTCATCAGCCAGCCGCCCGGGCTGTCGGGGATGCCCTGGTCGGGCCATCTCTCCAGCGCCGCGACGATGCTGTCCTGGACCACCTCCTCGGCGATGTCGAAGTTGCCGAGGACCCGGACCATGGCGGCGGTCAGGCGACCCGCCTCCTCGCGGAAGACCTGGGCGACCGCCGCCTCTGTCGGTGAACGTGTGTCTCCCAGGCGCCCTATCGCGGCACCGCCGGCCAGATCTCGACCGGGCCAGAAGGCCACGCCCTGGCCATATCGATGGCTTCCTCGCGGTCCTCGACGTCGACGATCGCGAACCCGCCGATGATCTCCTTGGACTCGATGAACGGTCCGTCGGTGACGATCCGGGTTCCGTTCGACGAGCGGACCGTCGTCACAGTGTGCGGACCTTGCAGCTGCTCACCGCCGACGATCTTGCTGCCGTACTGGCCGAACCACCTGCCGGCGGCCGCCATGGCGGCCTGGTGCTCTTCCTTCGATTGCCTGTCCCAGCGCTCCTGGTCGTCCATCGTGCCCACGAAAAGCAGCACGTACTTCATCGCCCGCCGTCCTCCGAGTGGTCCACGATCGGCCGGATCTCGACCGTGCCGGGCCACTCCTTGGCCATCGCGAGCGCCTCGTCGAGGTCGGCGACCTCGATCTCCGCGTATCCGCCGATGACCTCTTTCGACTCGATGAACGGGCCGTCGACCACCGTCAACTTGCCGTCTCTGCGCGAGACGGTCGTGGCGGTGCTCGGGCCCTGGAGCTCGTGGCCGCCGAGGACCTTGCCGGCCTTGTAGTACTTCTCGAACCACTTGCCCGACTCTTCGTAGTCCGCCATCACCCGCTCGCGGGCCGGGCTCTCGAGCTGGTCGGCCCCCTCCATCGTGCCGCCGAACAACAGAACGTATTTCATGGCTTACCTCCTGCCAGTACGACGAAGAGCGCCATTTGAAATCGACTACGAGCCCGTGAACTGAGGCTCTTGCTTGCTGAGGAAGGACATGATCCCGATCGCGGCGTCCATGCTGAGCGCGGCCCGGGCGAAGTTCTCGGACTCGATCTTCAACGCCTCGTCGAGCGGCAGGTCGTAGCCGCGGCGCACCGAGTCCTTGATCAGGGCGATCGCAAGCGTGGCCGCCTTGGCCAGCCTGCCGGCCAGCTCGTCGACCGCCGCCTGGAGCTCCTCCGGCGCCACCGCGCGGTCGACCCAGCCGACGGCCTCCGCCTCTCTGGCCGACAGTCGCGTCGACTCGATGATGTACCGCTTCGCCCGTGCCAGGCCGATCAGGCGCGGCAGGCGTTGCGTTCCCCCGGCGCCGGGAATGATCCCGAGCGAAGATTCCGTCTGGCCGATCTTCGAACGTCCGTCCTCGACCATGATCCGGAAGTCGCAGCACAGGGTGAGCTCGCTGCCGCCGCCCAGGGCGTGCCCGTTGATCGCCGCGATGACCGGCTTCGGGCACCGCTCGATCGCGGAGAAGTGCGCGTTCAAGCGCGTCATGAACGCCGCGACCTGCTGCGGAGCGTCCGGCGACTCGCGGTCGACGCCGATCAGCGACGTCAGGTCGGCGCCGACGCTGAAGTACTTCTCGTACTCCGACGCGAGCACGACGACCCGGACCTCGGGATCCTTGCCAAGCTCATCGAACGCCGCCGCCAGCTCGGACATCAGGTCCTCCGCGATCGAGTTGTTGCCCTTGCGGTGCATGACCACGCGGGCGATGGCGCCGTCGCGCTTGACGTCGACGCACTCGCCCATCGTCACGCCGTGAACAGCGGGATGCCGCCCGCGACCTCGATCACTGCGCCGGTGATGTAGCCGGCCTCCTCGGTGCACAGGAAGCCGATGGTGTTGGCGATGTCGGACGGCTGGCCGAAGCGCTTGAACACGGTGCGGGCCTTGAAACGCTCGTACATGGGGTTGTTCGCCGCCGCGGCTTTGCCCGCTTCGGACTCGATGATGCCCGGGGCGATGGCGTTGGAGGTGATGTTGTGCCGGCCGCCCTCCAGGGCCGCGGTCTTCGCCAGCCCGATCAGGCCCGCCTTCGTCGACGAGTAGCTCGCCTGGCCGAATCCGCCGAGCGTGCCGGCGACCGAGGACATGTAGATGAGGCGTCCCCACCTGTTCTCGACCAGGTACGGCCACACCTCCCTGGTGCAGTTGAACGCGCCGGTGAGGTTCACCTTCACGTCACGGTCCCAGAGCTCGTACGACTGGTTGGGGATCTGCGCGGCGTGGTCGAGGGTCGCCGCGTTGTTGATCAGGATGTCGATCTTTCCGAACTCGTCCTTGACCTTCTTGAAGACGTCGCGGATCTGCTCGCGGTTGGTGACGTCCATCTTGATGGCGAGCGACCTGCGCCCCATCTTGCGGATCTCCTCGGCGGTGCTGTTCGAATGCACCCAGCCCTGAGACACCGCGACCTGGGCGAGCATGCTGCCCTGCGCCTCGGCGGTCTTCTGCAGCTCGGGGTCGTCCTCGACCAGGACGTCGGTGATCACCACGTCGGCGCCCATGCTCGCGAGCGTCAGGGCGTCCTGGCGGCCGAGGCCGCGGGAGGCACCCGTGACGACCGCGACTCTGCCCGTTAGGTCAAACATTCATCACCCTCGCAATTTGATGGCCGCGCGCTGTCCGGCGATGGCGCGCGAGATGACAAGCCTCTGGATCTCCGCCGTCCCCTCCCAGATCTGATAGATCTTCGCGTCCCGGAACCACTTCTCGACGGGGTACTCCTTGATGTAGCCGTAGCCGCCGAGGACCTGGATCGCGTCGGTCGTGACGTCCATCGCGACGTCGGCGGCGAAGCATTTCGCCATCGAGCCCTCGGCGCGTTCGAAGGGCTTCGCCTGCGTCGCCATCCACCCGGCACGCCAGATGAGCAGGCGTGCGGCGTCGATCTTCATCGCCATGTCGGCGAGCTTGAACCCGACCGCCTCGTGCTGCCACAGCGGCTTGCCGAACTGCTTGCGGTCCTGGGCGTACTCGAGCGCGAACTCGTAGGCGGCGCGCGCGATGCCGAGCGCGCCGGCGGCGACCCCGGGCCGCGTCGCCTCGAGCGTGGCCAGGGCGCCGAGCGCACCCGGCCCGGCGTTCTCAGCGTCCGGCTCGCCCCCGAGCCGGTGGTCGAGCGGCACGTGGCAGTCCTCGAGGATGACCTGCGCGGTGTGACTCGCCCGTACGCCGAGCTTCTTCTCCTTGCGCCCCATGCGCAGGCCGGGCGTGTCTTTGGGCACGAGGAAAGACGCGATGCCCGCCGGCCCCTTCGCCGGGTCGGTGTTGGCGTAGATGACGTGGTAGTCGGCGATTCCGCCGTTGGTGCAGAACTGCTTGGTGCCGTTGAGCACGTAGCCGTCGCTCACCCGCGTCGCGCGCGTCTTCAGGGCGAGCGCGTCGGAGCCCGAATCGGGCTCGGTGAGGCCGAGGCCGCCGAGGACGAGCCTGTCCGAATTCGTGAACTCGGGCAGCCAGCGCCTCTTCTGCTCGTCGGTGCCGCTGGCCCGGATGCCGGCGATGGCCAGGCCCATCGACTGGATGCACACCGCGATCCCGGCGCACCCCCAGTGCATCTCTTCGTTCACGAGCAGCTCGGTCAGGTAGTCGAGTCCCTGGCCGCCGTACTCCTCCGGCAGGAACGCGGCCGGGCTGAGGCCGAGGCGATGGGCCTTCTTGACGACCTCGTAGGGGAATTCCTCGGTCTCGTCGAAGTGCGCGGCGACCGGGCGGATCTCGCGCTCCGCGAACTGGTGGGCGAGGCGGCGGATCTCCTCCTGCTCCGGCGTCAGCGAGAAGTCGAGCGTCATCCCTCTTCGTAGGTCGCGGTCGCCCTGGTCAGCACCGGTTCTCCTTTCTGGTTGACGGCGCGCAGCTCGAGCCGCCCCTCTCCGGCCAGTTCGGCCGTGAAGTCCACGGTGTCGCCGGGCACGACCATCCCGGCAAAACGGCACGACAGGCTGCGCAGCTTCGATGGTCCGCCCGCCGCCTCGCCCGCGACCACGGCCAGATGTCCCATCTGAAGCATGCCGTGCGCGATCAGGCCCGGGAGCCCGACCGAGCGCGCGAACTCGTCGTCGAGGTGGATCGGATTGTGGTCGCCCGAG